>JAUVUO010000208.1 GCA_030601015.1 Candidatus Omnitrophota bacterium
GGCCGTGATTCAAAAATTTTTCCTCTGAAAAATTTTTCAGCAGGATTTCCCTTAATTTGTCCAAATACTAACGTAAATATATCCATAATAATATTTAATTATAAATTAGACGGCTTTGCCGCTAATTTATCCCCAGAGACTTAGACTTTTTTAAAGAAGGCCCTAAGTCTCTTTAATTAGATACCAATTTTTTAATTTGGCCGGCTTTCTTTTTACCTAACCCTTTTACCTCTGTCAAATCTTCCTCTGAAGCAGTAATTACCGCTTCCACACTGCCAAAATGGCTTAAAAGCTCACCTGCTAATTTCGGGCCTACCTGAGGAAACCCCTGAAGAATATATAGCTGTTTTTTGTACAACCGCTTAGGACGCCTGCCCGGACGTACAGATAACTCATTATAAGCCGTTACCTTTTGATTGGCAACCAACCATAAAAAGAGAGCTGTTTCTCCTGTATTTTCACTGAAAAGAACAGGTATTTGCCACCTTAAAGCAATACTTACCAACGCGCCTTTAACCGCGTGAGGATGAATATCTATCCCCGTATTGTAAAGATTATTTCCCTCTACAATAAAAAAAGCACTATCAAAAAACCTTTTCATATTAGCAGCCTGTCTAAAAATCCTCCCATCAATTAATGACCGGACAAAATCCAGAGAAGTCTTACGCTCAACAACAATCTCACCATGGATTATGTAATCTCCCGTCTTTAATTGTTCTCTTACCACACCTACTTTATATTTCCGCTCAAGGAGCTCCCCAATACCCGAAATATCTTCACGAAAATCCGCTTTAATTAAACAAAGACTGCCGCTTTTTTTCTCCATAGCTTTTATCCCTTAAAAATAAAAAACCTCCGTCCGATTGATTCATACAACCTAACGAAGGTTTTACTTTTTTTCAGCCGCTATGGCATCTTATTTGGCTGGCCTGCCTCAGGCAGAACGTCCGGGATTTATTCCTTCAAACTCGGGACGAATTATTTTTAACTAAAAATAGAATACTACTTTGAAATTACATGGTCAAGAGATTTAATTCTATAAATCTTTATTTTCACACAAAGGGCACAAAGTTGACTAAAAAAACAAATTAAAAATTAGCCAATCAAACCCGGAAACTCTTCAACCCGCGAATTCGCTAACCATTTTTTCCTTTCTTTACCTCGCTGCTTCATAAGTTTCTTTTTTTCTATGAGCTAAGTACTAACAGCTACAAGCTTCTACGATACATCAATACATTTATATTTTTATTTGTATCCTTTTATGAGTAATATTTATTTTATCAATTGTATCGCTAAACATTTTTTATAATGTTCAAAATCTTTATCTGTAGTAAAAATTATAAGATTTTCTAAATGTGCTACCGCACAGATTAAAAAATCGATGGTTGAACCTTGTATTCCTTTAGCTCTACAGGTGTTGCTAAATTCGGCAGCTGTTACAAAATGTTTTGTTTTTATAGGGATATCTTCAAAGGAAGAAAGTATTTCTTTAAGATGATTAAATTGCTTAAGATTATGCACCCCCGACAATAATTCTTGTCTGATTGGCCCAACGATTCCAACTCGTCCATCATTTATAAGGTCTTTCATTTTTTTTATTAATGTTGCATCAGGATTTTTATGACGCAGGACAGCCGACCATATACAAGTATCTACTAATACTTTCATTGCTTCCTTGCCTTTTTGTAATCATAGTTTGGATCGAAGTCAATAGCCCCAAATAACTTTTTGATAGTTAATTGTTTTTTGTGAGCTATGTATTCTTTAAGAGCAGCAGTTACAGCTTCCCTTTTAGTTTTATGATGGCCTACTTTTAAAGCCTGCATAATTAATTTGTCGTCCAACGCTAAATTAGTTGCCATATCCCACCTCCTTCTACACAAAATATAACACATCTCTCTGTGTAAGACAAGACCTTTTTAATTTTTTAGATTTAAATTTTTCTACAGCTTCAATCGGCTTTTGGAACGGCGAAGCCGCAAAAAAAATCCGGTCCATTGATTTGTTAGGAGAAATTATTTATCATTTTTTGCTATCTAGAAGCTGAAATTGATCGTTGAATAAAATATTCGCCAGAAACCAATTTGATGTAGGTTTGTAAAAATAGAATTCCCAAATCAGTGGCGCTTTTTCACTTTTCAAGATGTAAACGAATCTGATAATTGATGTTCCAAATTTTTCTTCTCTTACTTTTTCAAATTCTATGATTTTTCCATACATCGGTAAACCGCTTGCTGTTTGCATTTTAATCATCTCTACAGCCTGCGGCTTCATCTTTGGAATTCCAGAACCTACGAAAAGATTGTCATAGGCTTCTACTATTTTTCCTGCTTTAATCTGAATAAAAAAATCCTCAATAAATTCACTCGGTTCTTTTGCAAACGAAACATTTGCAAAAGAACAACCAATAATTACAAATGATAGAAAAGTTATTATTCTCTTCATTGCCCCTCCTTTTTTATTTTAACCTCACAATTAATATACGCTTACCCCCTTTTATCTTTTACTTTTGCCTAAATATTAGCATTGCGAAAAAAAAAGTCAATGAAAACGCCTTGACTGTCATCCGTTTAAAACTTTAATAATAGGAATAAATCACCTGGAGTTCCCCTATTTTTTTTAATAAAAAGTTATTTACACGCGGTTCAAATTTTAATTTTTTTGTTTTATATAGAGTTGCGCAAAAATACCACAAAATTTTGGGGAATATCCAAATTGAATTTTCTGTAATTTTTCCTGGTCACAAACTAACAAAAATGTATAATCATTAAGGAACATAATAAAGAGTTGTTGCAAAATGCAACAATCCCTTTATAAAACAGTGCCAATATATATTCCAATTTAACAAAAGATTATATGAAATTTATCGGTGATTTCCATATACATCCACATTTTTCTATAGCTACAAGCAAACAGCTTATCCCTGAACATCTTGATTTATGGGCAAAAATCAAAGGGATAAAAGTCTTAGGTACCGGAGACTTCACCCATCCCGGTTGGACTAAAGA
>JAUVUO010000003.1 GCA_030601015.1 Candidatus Omnitrophota bacterium
GATGGCGCTGTTGCAAAATACCCTTTTGTCATTGTCCTCCTCCGACTTGTTCGGGGGATCTTCGGACAATCCAGAACTATTGATTTTATTGACTTTTCGGATTCGCCCTTCCGCGGAAATGAAACTTTTAGCTTATTTCGCAACACCACCATGATATATTGCTGGCTCAACAGTTGTTGCCGCCGCTTTCTAATAAATTTTTAAGATAAAATAAATAGTTAATGGGAATGCCGCCTTTCGAAACAGTTCCATAAAAAATATTTTGGCAATATACTAAGAAATTCTTTTATCGAAGATATATTTGCTGCCGGAGAATTTTTTAGCAAGACTTTTCATCTCAGCCCCTAACGAATTTACTTGGGCTGTATGCTGGAAGTCTTTTCCTGAACTGGTTATTATCCCTATGGATATTGAAGGAAACTTAAATTTTTGGATTTGGTTATCACGGCCTTTTGTTTCTATATACCCTTGAATTCTTTCTTTCTCATCAAAAAACTGAGGGGAGACACTATCAAAGTCATTTATTATGGCTTTTGCGATTTGTTCCGCGGTTTCCGGAAGGGATATAATTACAAAGTCATCTCCTCCGATATGGCCAATGAAATCATTAACTGTTCCTTTTTTTTGAATGGACTGTATAAGTATAAGAGCAGTTTCTTTTATTGCATTATCTCCTCTTTCAAAACTATAAAAATCGTTTAAAGCTTTAAAATTATCAATATCTATATACAGAACAGCGAATAATTTTTCGGTCTTTATTTTTTCAGATAGTTCTTTATTTATAGACACATTCCCTGGTAAGCGGGTTAATGGGTTTGCATCGAGATTAAGATTTGAGCGCTTTATAAGCATTTTTATACGGGCAAGTAGTTCTTCAGGTGAAAATGGTTTTACCATATAGTCATCTACTCCGGCTTCGAGGCCGGCTACTTTGTCTTCAATCTCTCCCTTTCCGGTTAGCATTAGAATTGGTGTATGAATAAAAAAAGGGTCTTTTCTTAATGTTTTACAAATATCAGGCCCGGATATGTCGGGAAGGTTATAATCAAGAATTAAAAGGTCAGGACTATTTTTTTTTGCTTTTTCAATTGCCGCATTACCGGTTGAAGCTAGAATTACTTCATAATTGCCGGTTAAAGTGGCTTGTAATAAGTCTAAAATGTCAGGGTCGTCATCTACAGTTAAAATTTTAAATTTATTCATTTTTATCTATTTTCAAGGTAAAGCTAAAAGAGGTTCCTTTTCCTAATTCCGAGTTAACCCATATTTTTTCTTTATGGATGTCAATAATTTTTTTTACTAAAGATAATCCTAATCCTGTGCCGGGCATTCCCGCGGTAGTAGCGGTACGGTAAAATTCGGTAAATACTTTGACTAAGTCATCTTGGGATATCCCTACCCCCGTATCAGAAACCGATACGATAACTTTATCTTTTTGTTCAGCACATTGTAACATAATTTTTCCGCATTCAGGAGTAAATTTTAAAGAATTATTTATAAGATTTATTAGTACCCTTTCTATAAGATTTTTGTCCATTAATACTAAAACTTTTTCCGGAAGAGTAGTGGATAATTTTATTTTTTTGTTTTCCATTTGAGGATAAAGCAACTCGGTAACGTCAAGAATTAATTTTACTATATCCGCGGATGCTATTTTTACTTCTGTTTTTCCGGATTCTATTCGAGCAATATCAAGAAGCATATTTACCATAGTGACTAGTTTATTTACATTTAAGTCAATTTTTTCCAATCTTTTTTTAACTTCAGTGTTAAGTTCTCCGAATTTTCCCATTACCAGCAGAGAAGAAAAACCTTTCACCGAAGTTAAAGGTGTCCTTAATTCGTGAGATACACTGGATATAAAATCCGTTTTAAGTTTACTTATTGTTTCAATTTTTCGTAGGCTTTTAAGAAGTTCGTGGGTTTTTTCTTTCACTTTTTTTTCCGCGAGGGTTTTGCCCCTTTCAAGTTCTTCGAATAAGCCGATATTATCAAGGCATCGGCTAAGATACATGCAAATGATTAAGAAGGATTTTTGTTCAGATTTTTTTATTTCTGTCGGAACAAGAAGGTCAGATATTATGAATATTGCGTAAGTAAGGCCTCTAATTTCTATTGGGGCAACAAGAATATCTTTACATTGCAAAACATTAATCAATTCTTTATAAAGATCCGAATCGGAAGACAAAAATTGCAGCCTTTTTATAAATCCTTTTTTGTATTTTAATATGGTTTTTAAAGATTGTATTTGGTGAGGTTCGAAATTAATGTTCACTATAGCATCTAATTCATCAAAATTTAAGATTAAGCCTTTTTTAAAACCGATATCATTAATTACTTTTTCATTGATTTGAAGGAATAATTTTTCTCTGTCCAAAATGTTGATTGAAGATGTTATCATATTTTTTATTAAGGATAACTTATTAAGTTCATCTTCTATTTTTTGCTGATATAACTGTAATTCCATATCGCTTTTAATAATTAGTTTAGCTTGTTGATCTAAATCTTGAATTGTAGCGTTTAGATGGAGCAATTCACTTTTTAGAATGGATATTGATTGTGTTTTTTGAACTAGTAAAATTAAAATAGTACCCAAAAAAATTACAGAGATAAAAACAATAATTGTGTTTATAATTCCAAAATTTTCAATAAATAAATTCATTGCCAAAGTGTTATTAAAGAAGTTCCCGCTTCTAAGGTAGTATGCCCTTCTCGAGCTTCTGAAAAAATAGAATAATCAGAGAATAACCCTATTATACCAAAATTGCCGCCCAAAATATTTTTTATTAGTTCAATTTCTTCTATTGCTAAATCTTTCAATATGTTTTTCCTTGATAAAGAATTTATAATTATAACCAGGCCGTGGCTTTTTTTTCTAATTGGAGACAATGCCTTTTCTAAATCGTTAATTAGAAAACTTGTATCAAAAAGCATTATGTTTCCATCAACATTTTCGTTAACTTTCCCCATACAAATAAGCGACCCGTCTTCTAAAAAGTCAACAATATTGAGTAACCTCCGGCTCCCGTGTTCCTTTATTCCCAAAGGATAAAATGAAAAAAGGTGATTTTTTAAAAATAAATCAAATTTTTCTCCAAGGTAATTTTTATAAATATTTATAGCAGGCTGATGATTTATTTCAATAAGGATATTTTTATCAGGAATGGCTTTTGTTATAGTGAAGGGCTTGCCTATAGGGAGATAACCATTTAGTTTTACTGAGAATATTTCAACCCCTTTTATTGAAAAGTTAGTTAATCCTTGATGAATTGTATTGCCTAGTATTTGATAGTTAGAAGACAAATATTTATTCGCGTATCCGGAACCGAAAAGATTAAAAAAACTTCCCAGGGATAATCTCATGGCATTTATATAATCTGAGGGATTTATTTGGTGAGATAGAAATGAAAAAATAAATGAATCTTGTTTTTTTTGCCCTTTAATGGATGCTCGAATGCTGGATGCGATTTTTTCAAGACTGCCGGTTTCTATAATAGAAGAATTTATCCGCATGTTTTTATTATTTATACAGCAGCAAATAATTCCTTTTTGGATTAATCTGTTTTCAAAAATTATAAAAGGACTTTCTATTCCTAAAATATTTTTTGGCCTTAGAGTAAGGTTTATAGATTCTAAAATATTTTTTGGGTGGTAATGCGGGGTGAAAAGAGTAATAAGATGGCCTATTTGTTTAGGAAATATTAATTTTATTTTAAGAGAAACCTCTTTAATAGCTTCTTCTTGATTTTTTTCACTTAGCGCGATAGCAAATTGTTCTTGTATCATTTTTTATGAATGATTGAGATACTCTTTTATAAAAGTACTTTATTTTGAGTTATTTAAAAAAATTTGGTGATGCCGCTCCCTTCATTCCAATTTATTTCTTATCTTTAATTTTTCTACCTAGGTTTAAATTACCATAAAGACAAAAAAAATCAATATATTTGGATATTGAAAAAGTATAAAAGAGTTTGATTTAGAAATTTATTTATTAATTTGAAAACAAATTATAGATTAAAAGTTATCAAATTATATATATTCTTTATAGTAATAAGGTTTTCTTGACATATCCAATTCTATATGCTATATACTACTTACATCAAAATAAAAGGAAATAATTATAATAGTGAATCTTATTGATTTGTTTTTTTTAACTCTTTGCTTAGGGATTATTTATGCCTCTATTTCAAAGGGGTTGCTCTGTGAAATGTTTAAAGTCTCCGGGCTTTTATTAGGAGCTTTTTTTGCTTTTCAATATTATCTTTTTTTTAGTGATAAAATAAGCGGTAAAATATTTTTTTTAAAGCCAAAATTGCTTCACGTAATTATTTTTTTTTCTATATTTATTTCTGTAAGGATGGTTTTTACTTTTTTGAGATTGATAGTATCCTCAATGCTTAAAAAAAAGTATGTTCTTGATGAGAAAAGTTATACTGAAAAATTAATTTTAATTTTTGTCGGTGTGTTTAGAGGGGTATTTTTTTCAAGTGTAATATTTTATATATTATTTTTATCGCCCATTGATTCAAAGTATTTTAATAAAGGAATTTCATATGGTATGTTTAAGAATTTTGCCCCGGGAATCTATTTGGCTGCAGCAAAATTAGGAAGTGAATTTAATCCCCAAATGAAAGTGAATGAAGAAGCGGAAAAATATTTGAATTTCTATTAAAATGCGAATTAATTTAATTTTTTGTTTATGAATGGTTTATAAATGAATCGGGAAGGAGGATCTGAGACGTGAAAATTAAAGAAATATATAAAGAAATTATAAATGTTGGCATAGCAGCAGATGTCCGCGGAATAAAAGCGATGAATAGAATTTTAGAAATGGAAAAAAAATTGTATTCTAAATTAGAAAAGAAATATAAAGACATTTTTGATTTGGATTCTTTACAAAATCCTTTTGCTGATACGAGAGTTCTTTATGGTAACCAGGACGTTGATATTAGTTCAATGATTGTAGGTGTTGATGTTGATGTAGGCGAATTAGTTCTGGTGGATAGATTGCGGGAAAAAGGAGAAAAAATAGATTTAGTTGTATCACACCATCCTCAAGGTAAGGCATATGCTAAATTTTATGATGTTATGGATGTTCAAGCCGATATTCTTGTTCAGAAAGGCTTATCTTTAAGTTTATCTGATAATTTTTTAAATGAAAGAAAATCACAAGTAGAAAGGAAAGTTAGCGCGGCTAATCATTCCAGAACCGTTGATGCTGCCCGATTGTTGGATATTAATTTTTTATGTATGCATACCCCATGTGATAATTTGGCTTATCAATATTTAAATAAAATTTTAGTTAAAGAAAAACCAGCAACTTTAGGGGATATTATGGATATATTTTATGATATACCGGAGTATTTATATGCAATTAAGAATGCTAATCCTCCTAAAATAGTAGCAGGAAATAAAAAATCGCGTTGCTGTAATATACATCTTGAGTTTACGGGAGGGACGGAAGGCCCTAAAAATATTTATAAGCTTCTTTCTGCCAAGGGTATAGATACTATAATAGCAATGCATCAGTCTGAAGAGCATTTTAATCAATGCAAAGAAGCTAATATAAATGTGATTTTTGCGTCGCATATTGCTTCAGATAATTTAGGTATAAATATTATGATTGATTATCTGGAAAAAAAATCCAAATTCAAAATTTATGAATTTTCGGGTTTTAAAAGAGTTAAACGTAAAAAATGATAAAAAAATAAATGTAAGGTGTTAACGCTATTGAATTATAAGTAGTTTCGGATTTAGTATTATAAACGCATTAAAATAATTTGAAAATATGATACCTCAATCTTTTATAGAAGAAATTCATTCCAGGACTGATATCGCTGAGATAATAGGCGGATATGTGAATTTAAAAAGAGCTGGAAGGAATTTTAAAGCTGTTTGTCCTTTTCATAGTGAAAAAACCGCTTCTTTTGTCGTAAGTCCGCAAAAACAGATTTTTCATTGTTTTGGCTGTGGAGAAGGCGGAGGTGTTTTTCAGTTTCTTTCACTTATGGAAAAGGTAACTTTTCCTGAAGCAGTGGAAATGTTAGCTAAAAGATTAGGAATGACTGTGCCTAATGACGGTGGAGGCAATAATAAAACCAAGACAGCACTTTACGATGTAATGACAGAAGCTAGTAATTTTTTTTACAATAATCTTACAAGAAGCAAGAATTATCCGAATATTATTAGTTATTTAAATGAAAGAGGTATAGATAACGAGACTGTTACTAAATTTAAATTAGGATACGCGGGCGGTAATAATGTTTTATTGAATTATATGAGAGAAAAAGGAGTTACCTTAGATAATTTAGAAAAAGTGTCTATTATTATACCGAGATATAATGGGTTTCGCGATTTATTTGTTAATAGAATTATGTTTCCAATATTTGATGTCCGTTCTCGAGTTGTTGGGTTTGGAGCTCGAACAATTAAGGCCGACCCAAATTCTCCTAAATATATAAATTCTTTAGAAAATTCTATCTATAGTAAAAGAGACCATCTTTTTGGGTTGAATTTTTCAAAAGATGATATCGTCAAAGAAGATTCTGTGATTGTAGTCGAAGGGTATTTAGACATGATAATTCCTTATGTTAAAGGTATAAAAAATATAGTAGCTTCTTTAGGAACAGCTCTTACTATAGAACAGATTCGGTTGATTAAACGATATACGTCAAATGTGATTTTAGCGTATGATTCCGATGAACCGGGAAGAAAAGCTGCTTTGCGGTCAATTGATGTATTAGTGGAAAACGATGTAAAAGTTGAAATTGTTAAATTGCCTCAGGGTTATGATCCGGATTCTTTAGTTATAGAAAAAGGGAAAGATTATTTTTTGCAGAGGTTAAATGAAAAACAGGATTTTTTTGATTATAAAATAGATAGCGTAAAAATGAAGCATGACCAAAAAAGCATTGAAGGTAAGAGCAATATAGCTAAGGAAATGCTAACTACTATCGATAGAATAAGCAGTGAGATAGAGAAATATGAGTATATAAGAAAATTGGCCGAGAGTTTGAACGTGAAAGAAAGTATTATGATAGATGAATATAAAATGTTGTTTTTGAAAAAAAGAAGTTTTTATAAGAAAGCTTATGTTTCGAATTATGAGAATGACAGGAAGAGAGAAGGGATAAATTTAATAAAAGAGATGTTGTCTGTTACAGAGAAAGTTATTTTAAAAAGCATGATTACAAATTATAAAGCTTTTATTTTAATAAAAAAGAATTTAAAAGAGGAGTATTTTAATTCTCATTTAGCGCGTAAGACTGTTGATTTTTTTTTCAATCATTATCCTGAGGGGTTGAAACATTCTCCCTCGGAATTGCTAGGGGCAGTTAAAGATAAAGAAATCAGCAGCTTTATTTCCAGAATAATTATGGATGAAGACATATTCATAGATAAGGATGTGTTTAAAAAGAGCCTTCTTAAATTAAGTAGAAAAGGTGTGGAAAAAATAAAAGGCGGTTTGAAAGAGCAAATTATAGAGGCGGAGGGTAAGGGCGATAAAAATAAATTAAAAGAGTTGATTATGTAATATAATAAGGTTAATAGCGAGGTAAGGAATGGTTAAAAAGAAATTATTAGAAAGAAGTATTGGCCAATTGATTGATTTAGGAAAAAAGAAAGGGTTTCTTACTTATGATGAGATAAATCATTTTCTTTCCGAGGAAATATCTTCCGCCCAGTCTTTAGATACCATTTTTGAAAAATTAGAAAAAAGCGATATAACACTTTTAGAAGCAAAAGAAGTTTTGGAGTGGGAGAAAGACAAGAAAAAAGAAATATTGGTTTCTTCTCAGCCAATTGATGATCCGGTTAAAATGTATTTGAAGCAAATGGGTCAAATACCTTTGCTTACTCGAGAAGAAGAAATAAGATTAGCTAAAAAGATTGAAGACGCGGAAGTAATTTTGAGGGACGAAGTGTTCTCAACAGGGATATCTAAAGATATATTTCTTGATATTTCCAGACAAGTAATCAAAGAGGAATTGAATCCCGATGATTTTGTAAAAGGCGAAGTGAAAAACAAAGAAAAAGAAGTTGAACGGATAAGAAAACTTTATTCTCAATTGGTAAGGATTAGAAGAATTGATAGCCAGAAAGAAGTTATGAAAAGATTTAATTTCACTATAGCTATCATTGAAAAAATAATTGCAAAGATTAAAGGGATGGTTCGGGATTCTGATAAGTTTGTTCGGAAAATTGATAAATTGAAAGGGAAATCAAAAGTGGCTGTAAAAGAAAAACGGATTTTAACAAGAGAAAAAAATAAATTAGTCAAAGCTCTTGGTTTTGGGAAGGTAGACACGAAAGACAAAATGAAGGCTCTTTTGGATAAATCTAAAACATATGATCAGGCTAAAAGAATGTTAGTAGAGGCGAATTTAAGATTGGTTGTAAGTATTGCAAAAAAATATGTGAATAGAGGCCTTTCTTTTTTGGATTTGATTCAGGAGGGCAATATTGGGCTTATTAAAGCGGTAGAGAAATTTGAGTATAAACGGGGATATAAATTTTCAACTTACGCGACTTGGTGGATTAGACAGGCTATAACCAGGGCTATAGCTGATCAGGCAAGAACGATTAGGATACCGGTGCATATGACGGAAACTATAAATAAAATAATTAGGATTTCCAGGCTTTTTATTCAAGAAAAAGGGAAAGAACCAACTCCTGAAGAGTTATCTAAAGAATTAAAGTTGCCGGTTACTAAAATTAAAGATATACTTAAAGTGTCTCAGCAGCCAATATCAATACATACTCCTATTGGTGATGATGGAGATACTTCTTTTGGTGATTTTATAGAAGACAAAAAAGCAGTTTCTCCCGCTAATGCTACAGTCTTTTCCATGCTTAAAGAAGAGTTGGAACAAGCTATGGAAAGTTTGACAGATAGAGAACGGAATATCCTTACTTTAAGGTTTGGGCTTGAAGACGGAAGTCCAAAAACTTTAGAAGAAGTTGGCACCATTTTTAAAGTTACCCGTGAGAGAATAAGGCAGATAGAAGCAAAAGCTTTGAAAAAATTAAGGCATCCCAGCCGTTCAAGGAGGCTTCAAACTTTTCTTGAGCTTACTTTATTTAGAGGTAAATTTCGTAGTTGATTGAGATTTTTGTTTTGGTAAAATTAAAAAAAATTTACTGGACAGCAATTATTTAGATGGTTTTAATTTATTTTAAGGATTTGGCACACTATAGGAAGTGAATTTAAGGAGTACTTATGCTTGATAAGCAAAATGTAGAGAATGTGTTCAATTTAGCCAGAATAGAAATTGAAGAAAATAAAAAAGAATTTTTTGCGGCTCAATTATCAAAAATTATTAATTTTATAGATAAATTGAAGGAGCTTGATGTGAAAGGCGTTGAACCTATGAGGGGGCTTCATATAAAAAAAAATATTTTCAGAAAAGATAAGGTTAAAGATTTTATTTATAAAGAAGATATTTTAAGGAATGCGCCATTAACACAAGACGGATATTTTAAAATACCTAAGGTTATTGATTAACGTATTTTATGTGAAAAAAATTTAAGGTGGCTATGATTGATATTATTTCGTTGACAGGATTAGATATTTCCGAAGGCATAAGCAAAGGTGGTTTTAAAGCAAATGAAATCTACTCCTTTTATTATAATAGAATAAAGAAGATAGGGAGTGACTTAAACTGTTTTGTGGATGTTTATGCTGAAGGTTTGACTTGTGAAGGCCGGTCTCCTTTGAAAGGTGTTCCCATAGCTATAAAAGATAATATATGCATAAAAGGAAAAAGAATTACCTGCGCGTCTAAGATTTTATCTTCTCATATAGCAGTGTATGACGCGACAGTGGTTGAAAGATTAAAAAAATCGGGATTAGTTGTTGTAGGTACTACTAATATGGATGAATTCGCTTTTGGATCGTCAACAGAAAATTCTTTTTATGGCCCGGCAAAAAATCCTTGGGATAAATCAAGAGTTGTAGGAGGATCAAGCGGAGGTTCTGCGGCGGCTGTCGCGGCTAGAATAGTTCCTTTTGCTTTAGGCTCCGATACAGGGGGGTCAATTAGACAACCTTCATCTTTATGCGGTGTCGTAGGATTTAAACCAACTTATGGTAGAGTTTCCAGGTTTGGATTAATAGCTTTTAGTTCAAGTTTAGATCAGATTGGCCCAATAACTACAAATTTTACGGATTGCGCGAGTTTATTAAATATAATCTGCGGATATGATGAGAATGATTCAACCTCAGTTTCATTAGAAGTTCCTGATTTTACTAAAAGCCTACAAGATAATATTGAAGGATTAAGAGTAGGTGTTCCTAAAGAATATTTTGGCGAAGGATTAGATCCGGAAGTTAGGGATGCTATAAATAAAGTTATAGAGGTATTAAAAAATAAAAAAGCCGAAATTGTAGAGATAAGCCTGCCTACTACTGATTATGCGGTTGCAGCTTATTATATTATTGCTTCTTCAGAGGCCAGTTCAAATTTGCAAAGATTTGATGGAATAAAATATGGAATACGCGCGAAATGTAACGGGTTGAAAGAGTTGTATGCTAAAACCAGAAAAGAAGGTTTTGGCGAGGAAACCCAAAGAAGAGTTTTGTTGGGTACTTATAGCTTATCCAGCGGTTATTATGATGCTTATTATCTTAAAGCTTTGAAAGTTCGGAGATTGATAAAAAATGATTTTGATAGTGCATTTAAAAAAGTAGATGTAATACTTACTCCGACTTCACCGACAACTGCTTTTAAAATTGGAGAAAAAAGTGATCCTCTAAGTATGTATTTGTCAGATATATATACTATTTCTACAAATTTGGCAGGACTTCCAGCAGTTTCTTTTCCTTGCGGGTTTACCAAGGGAAATTTGCCTGTAGGGTGTCAAATAATTGGAAAAGAATTTGATGAATCTACTCTTGTAAGAGTAGGATATTCTTATCAGAGTGCTACTGATTTTCATAAAAAAATACCAAAAGAATGAGGATTATTTGTCAAAGTTTATTTAATGCGTTATAGGGAAATTTAATATGAATGATTTAGAAATAGTGATTGGCTTAGAAGTACATACTCAGGTTAAAACCGAATCTAAGATTTTTTGTGCTTGCTCTACTAAATTTGAAAGCCCGCCTAATACTAATATTTGTCCGGTGTGTTGCGGATACCCGGGGGTGTTGCCGGTTTTTAATGAAAAAGTTTTGAGTTTAGCTTTAAAAGTAAGCTGTGCGTTAAATTGCAATATTAACAAAGATATATATTTCGAACGAAAGAGTTATTTTTATCCTGATCTGCCGAAAAATTATCAAATTTCACAATATAAGATGCCTTTAGGAGAGAAAGGGTATTTAGAGATTTCTACAGGGCGGAAGATTATAATAAACCGGGTTCATATGGAAGAAGACGCGGGAAAACTAATACATAAGGATAATTATTCGCTGGTTGATTTTAATAGGACAGGGACCCCTTTATTGGAAATAGTTTCAGACCCCGATATTCATAGCCCCCAAGAGGCTTATGATTATTTGAACAGTATGAAATTATTGCTGATTTATATTGGTGTTTCAGACTGTGATATGGAAAAAGGGTCGTTGAGGTGTGATGCTAATGTATCTTTACGAAAAAAAGGGGCAGCGAAATTGGGGATAAGGGTAGAATTGAAAAATATGAATACATTTAACGGTGTTCGAGCAGCTTTAGAATATGAAGTTAAAAGACAATCAAAAGTTATAAATAAAGGAGAAAATGTTGTTCAGGAAACCAGGTTATGGGATTTTCAAAAATTAAAAACAGTAGTTATGAGAACCAAATCGGATGCTCATGATTATCGCTATTTTCCGGAACCGGATCTTTTGAATTTTTGCGTTTCCGACGAATTAATTGAAAGTGTAAAAAAATCGGTAGGGGAATTGCCGTTAGAGAAGAAAAGAAGGTTTATGAAGAATTATGATATTTTAGAAAAGGAAATAAATGTTTTAATCTCTTATCCTTGGTTATCTAAGTTTTTTGAAGAAATAATTTTATTCTATCCTAAGGCTAAAGATGTATGTAATTGGCTTATCGGCCCATTTTTAGAGCAGGTCAATAATTTGGATAATGGATTTTCCGCGGTTAAAATATCAGCGGAAAATTTTTCGAAAATTGTGAAATTTTTTTCCGAAGGCAAATTGAATAATTTAGGAGCAAAAAAAGTTCTTGCTTTAGGTTTGACTACAAATGAAGATATTGATTCCATTATAGAAAGGGAAAAACTTGTTCAGGTATCGGATCATGAAGAACTTTTGAAATTTGTTGAAGAGGTTATTTCTTCGAATCCTAAGGCTGTTCAGGAATATTTAGAAGGTAAACAGAAGTCAATAATGTTTCTTGTCGGGCAAGTAATGAAAAATACTAGGGGTAAAGCTAACCCGAAAGTAGCTAAAGATATTTTAGAGAGGAGGATTCAAATATGAGAAAAAGATTCGTTATTTTTACAATGGTTTTAACAGTAATTGCCTTTTCCTTTGGAACAGGGTTTTCTTTTTGTAGGGATAAAGATGATTTTTATAAAGAGTTGGAAATTTTTGCTGAATGTTTAGCTATTATCGAAAAAAAATATGTTGAGGAGACCCCTGCCCAGGATTTAGTTTATGGCGCAATGCAGGGAACTTTGGCATCCTTAGATCCTTTTAGCCAATTTATGACACCTGAGAATTTTAAAAATTTGCTAGTTGAAACTGAAGGCAAATTCGGCGGGTTGGGTATAGAAATAACGATGAGGCACAGCATCCTTACTATTATATCACCAATGGAAGATACCCCTGCATGGAGAGCGGGAATTAAAGCCGGAGATATTATTATTAAGATAGATGGAGAATTAACTAAAGGGATAACTTTAAATGAGGCTGTCAAAAAGATGAGGGGAGAACCGAAAACCAAAGTGACTTTGACAATTTTTAGAGAAAAAGATAGGACAGTTAAAGATATAGAGATTGTAAGAGATATAATTAAAATTAAAGATATAAAAAGAGCTATTATTTTAGAAGATGAAGTTGGATATGTAAAAATAGGAGAATTTAGAGAGACGACTTCAAAGGATTTAGGCATCGCGTTAGCTAAAATTGATAAAGAAGGATTAAACGCCTTAATTATCGATGTAAGAAATAATCCCGGAGGACTGCTTAGTTCAGCGATAGATGTATCGAGCAGATTTTTAGAGGACGGGGAAATAGTTGTATCTACTAATTCAAGAACTGAATCGGAGAGGGTATATAAATCTGTATGTTTGTCTGAAAAATATTTGGATATACCTATAGTTGTCTTAATTAATAAAGGGAGCGCTTCCGGAAGCGAAATTTTAGCCGCAGCTTTACGTGAGAATAATAGGGCAATTCTTTTAGGTGAAACCACATTTGGTAAAGGGTCCGTTCAGACAATAATACCTTTATCTGACGGCTCCGCTTTAAGATTGACTACATCAAAATATTATACTCCTAACGGGGGGAGTATTCATGAAAAAGGCATTGTCCCTGATATTGTCGTGGAAGAAGTTGGGACAGAAGAAGTTAAGGAAGATGTATTTAAAGAATTTAAAAACAATGGAGCTTTTGATTATAAAAAAGATTATCAGATTGTGAGAGCTTTTGATTTGATAAAAGGGCTTTTGGTTCTATCGCCGGCAAAAAAATAGATTTTCGTGACGGAGATAAAAAGTATAAAGGGTTGAGTTAAAAGCGGTATTAGTTTAGAAACAATTTTATTCCGTGAATTTCAATTAAAATTTTGTATGTATACTCTGGGTATAGAAACCTCATGCGATGAGACTTCCTGCGCTATTACGAAAAATTGTAAAGTTGTTTCTAATATTACGATATCTTCCTTAAAAGAGCACAAAAAATATGGAGGCATTGTCCCAGAAATAGCCACAAGGGCTCATTTGCAAAATATCAATATAGTTTTTAATCTTGCTTTAAAATCTGCGGATATAACAAAAGAAAAAATTGATTTGATATCAGTTACCAATAGTCCGGGTTTGATTGGTTCTTTGGTAGTAGGTGTTAATTTTGCTAAAGCTTTATCTTTGGCTTTAAAAAAACCTTTTATTGGGGTAAATCATTTACACTCGCATTTTTTTGCTCCTTATTTGGATTATAAAAGGAAAATCAAATTTCCGTTTTTGTCGTTAGTCGTATCAGGAGGGCATACAGAAATTTATCTTGTGAAAAATTTTAATGATATAAAAATTTTAGGAAAAACCAGAGATGATGCTTGTGGTGAAGTGTTCGATAAAATAGCTAAAGCTTATCATTTAGGCTATCCCGGAGGCCCGGTTATTGATAAATTGTTTAATGACGCTTATAAAAAAGAGTTTTCCTTTAAATGCGGTAAAATCGGCCTCGACTTAAGTTTTAGCGGGATAAAGACAGCGCTTATGTATAAAAAAATTCAAATGGAAAAAAATGGCAGGTTTGACTTAAAAATGAAAACGAAATTGGTCTCATCTTTTCAATATGCGGCTTTGGAGACAATAGTTCTAACTACCCTGGAAGCTGTAAAAAAATTTAAAATATATAGAGTAGCTTGTGGTGGAGGCGTGTTAGCTAATAGATACTTAAGATGTAGACTGTTGGAGATAGAGAAGAAAACAGGAATTAGTTTTCTTATTTCCCCAAAAAAATATACAGGGGATAATGCCGCGATGGTTGCGGGATTAGGTTTTTACTTGTATAATAATCTGGGTATAAAGCATAATTTAAAAATGAAACCGGAGGCAAATTAGTATGATAGATTTAGTTACAACTATAAGTAGATTGTTTATTTCTATTTTATTGGGTAGTTTAATCGGCCTTGAGCGTGAGAGAAAAAGAGGCAGTGCCGGACTTAGGACTCATTTATTGGTTTGCATGGGATCGGCTCTAATAATGCTAACTTCGATTTATATGGCTGAAATATATAAGGATATGGGGGGTATTGATCCGGGAAGGATAGCCGCCGGTGTGGTTACAGGTATTGGGTTTCTAGGAGCAGGAACTATTATAAGAAGCTCAGAAGGTATTAGAGGTTTAACTACCGCCGCAAGTATTTGGGTAAGCGCTGCTATTGGATTGGCTGTAGGGTGCGGATTTATTAGCGGAGCATTAATTGCTACTTTAATATCTTATTTGTCCCTTTCTTTTTTAAAAAGAATAGAAAAAGATTTGTTTTAATTTTTTAAAGAATATAGTTGGTTTTTTATAAAAAGGTTTTATCAAAAAACAGTGAAATATATTTTTCTTGTTATTTTTTGAGTAAATTTTATAATACATTAGGGGGTGAGATAATGGTTAAAAGAAAGATTGATGAGAAAATACTTGATGTAAATGCGGCGATGCAGGGAAGTTTGGTTTTTTCTGACCCGGTAAATTTGCGAATAAATGGAAAGTTCGAAGGGACATTAACAACAAAAGGAAATTTGATTGTTGGACAGAGCGCGGAAATTAAAGCAGATATTGTAGCGGAGGTTTTAACTATTGCCGGTATTGTTCGGGGGAAAATTAGAGCAACTGAGAATTTAATGCTTACATCTACGGCTCAAGTGTATGGCGATATTACAGTTCCAAAAATTGCGATAGAGGAAGGCGCAATTTTTGTCGGGAAGTGTAATATGCCGGAGGGAAAGATTTCGTTGGAAGAACTTTCAGAGTATTTGTCTATTGAAGAAAGTAAAATTACTGAATGGGTTGATAACGGTAAGATACCTGTAGAGAGAGAAGGAGATAAATTGCTCTTTGATTTTAAAGAAGTTGAGGAATGGATCGCAAGCAGGACATAAGAAAATAGTTTTATAAAAGTTAGATTTTGTTTTGAAGGTGAGAGAGAGGATTAGACTTTTTTCATCCTTGGTTTAATTAGATAATTAATATATAATGAAAGAAAAACTTATTGCTACAAGAGAAGTTTCGCAAATTTTAGGTATTTTAGAAAAAGAGGTCATAGATATGGCTGAAGCTAAACTTATTCCTCATTTTAAAGTAGCTGGAGAATTTTTGAGGTTTAAGAAAGAAGATGTACTAAGAGTTAAACCGAAAATAAAGAAGATGTATAACCTGCCCGAAAAAAAAATCCGCTATATTGAAGAATTAAGAGAATTTATTTATTTTAATGATTTTTACATTATTTCTATAACAATAATAGTTGTATTAATCTGGGTAATTCTTAAAGATTTTCTTGGTACTGTTTAGCTGAAATATTGGCTTTACCCTTAATTATTATTTTTTTAACACATTTAAATCCAAGAATATAATTTTACTGTTGAGAGAGATAACAGCCGCGAGTGCTATTATTCAACGCTATCATGGTTTTCGATGGTTTTTCGTTAAATAAAAGGGGTAAGAGATTAGTTTTTATCTGTAATAAATCATTTACTTTCATTGGCATAGTTGTTAAAATATTTTTTAAATGAAAGGGTTCTGTTAGTAAAAAAGTGCTTACAAATAAGATATTATTGTACAATTAAGGAGGATAAAAGTGGTAAATTTTGATGATTTTTTAAAATTAGATTTACGAGTTGGCAAAATTTTGGAAGTGAATGCTCATCCTAACGCTGAAAAGCTTTATTTGTTAAAAGTAGATATCGGAGAGAAAGAAATTCAGATAGTCGCAGGAATCAAACCTTTTTATGTGCAAGAGGAATTAATCGGTAAATTGATAACGGTTATCGTTAATTTAGAACCGAAAAATATAAGAGGTGTTTTGTCTGAAGGAATGATTCTTGCCGCACAGGGAAAAGAAGATGTGAGTTTAATCATTTCAGATAAAGATGTCACCGTTGGCAGTACAATAAGATAAATAATTCGATTTAAATTGAATTATTTATCGGAAGAAAGAATATAAAGGATATTAGGAGTATTAAGTATGATAACAAAATATATTAAATCAAAGACAAAAGGCAATAACGACATTATCGATATCACACCTGAATTAAAAAAGATTTTGGTAGAAGAAGGCCTAAAAGACGGCATTTTGTTTTTATCGATTATTGGATCAACCGCCGGACTGACTACTATGGAGTATGAACCGGGATTAGTTAAGGATTTAAAGAATTCGTTTGAAGAAAATTTTCCTTATAAAAAAGATTATTTTCATAATAGTACATGGTCAGACGATAATGGGCATTCCCATTTAAGAAGTTCTTTTATTAAAACGAATATATTTGTCTCTATAACAGACTCCAAATTAGATTTAGGCACGTGGCAGCAAATAGTTTTAATAGATTTTGATACCAAACAAAGGGAAAGAACAATTGTTGTGAAATATATTCAGAGTTAAACAAATTGATTCAATTTTTTTAGTATTTACTAAGTTATTGGTTTGGGAGTAAATGGATTTTACAAGAAATATCAATGAAGTTGATTTAGTTTTTTTGGATTTAGAGACTACAGGCCTTAATGCCGTTTTTGGAGATTCTATTTGCGAGATAGGGGCGATCAAAGTCAGAAGCGGAAAAATAATAGATAAGTTGAACCGTTTGGTTAATCCAGGGAAACCTGTATCTATTGAGTCTTATAATATTCATAAAATATCAGACGAACAATTAAGAGCTGCGCCGTTTTTTGATGAATTGTGTGAAGATGTAATAAAATTTCTTAAAGGATCAGTCATTTGTGCTTATAATGTGAAATTTGATATTGGGTTTATTGAATCGCATTTAAAAAAAATTGGACGGGCACCTTTAAATTTGCCTACAATTGATATTCTTTCTATGGCGAGAGATGTGTTGAAATTGCCAAGATATAATTTAGATGCGGTTGCTGGATTTTTCAATGTTGACTGCAGTAGAGGATTTCATAGAGCCTTAATAGACGCGGATATAGCCCGCGAAGTATTTTTTAATCTAATAAACATTTTTAAAAATAAAAAAATTGAAACTTTATATGAGTTTATATCTCTTTATGGTTGGGCTGAAGATATAATTAAATTAAGAGAAAATAAAAAGATTGATTTGTTTAAAGAAGCTATAGATAAAAATATGAATATAAAAATGCGGTTTTTTTCAACAGATAATGTTTTAGAAGAGAAAGTAATAATACCGCTGCGTATTTTTCAGGAGAATCGCAAATTTTGTCTTTTGTATCAAGCGGGAAAACAAGGGAGTTCAAATATAAGAATAAACCGTATTTTTAAAGCTGAACCTTTTTGATTATATGCATAAAAATATAGAGAAATGGCTGTTATTCTGATAAAATGTTTATTTGTAAGGACGGTTTGCAAATAATGGAGGTAAAAAGGATGGATGAGATATTAGAATTATTGGAGAACAATGCGCGAATACCTTTAGAAGATTTAGTAAAGCTGACAGGGAAAGGGAAAAAAGACATTCAAAAATTAATGAAAGGTTATGAAAAAAAAGGAATAATTGTAAAGTATAAAACTGTGATTAACCGTCAAAAGATTAAAGGTGATCAAGGGGTTTTTGCTTTAATAGAAGTTAAAATAACTCCTCAAAAAGATGTTGGTTTTGATTCGGTTGCTGAAAGAATTTATCGGTTTCCGGAAGTGAAAAGTTGTTATCTTCTTTCAGGAACATATGATTTGCTTTTATTCGTAGAGGGTAAAGACATTCATACTGTTGCAAGTTTTGTTTCTGAAAAATTAGCGCCTTTAAGTTTAGTAAAGGGAACAGCTACACATTTTATGCTGAAAAAATATAAAGAAGATGGTGTAGTTTTAGTAAAAGATTCTGATAATAAAAGATTACCGATAACTTATTGAAAAGGGATATTGACACAAGAGTGTCTTTTAAAGGTTTATAAAAATTGAACGTAATCAAAGGAAAAATATGATTGCTAAAAGAATAAAACAGGTAGCACCATCAGGGATAAGAGAATTTTTTGATTTAGTTTTAGCAATGCCGGAGGTAATTTCTTTAGGTGTGGGGGAACCTGACTTTGTTGCACCTTGGAGAATAAGAGAGAAGGCTATTACGGCATTAGAGGAAGGCTTTACTTCGTATACTTCCAATAGCGGCCTTTTGGTTTTGCGTAAAGGGGTGGCGAAGCTGCTTAAAAAAAAATACGCGCTGAATTATTGTCCGGATACCGAAATACTTATAACCGTTGGAGTAAGCCAAGGGTTAGATTTGGCTTTAAGGGCAATATTAGATCCGGGTGATAAAGTTGTGGTTGTCAGCCCTTATTATGTGGCTTACCCCGCGTTGGTTGAAATTTCTTCAGGCGAAGTTATTTATTTAACAACTAGAGAAGAAGATGGATTTAAAATTAATCTGGAAGATTTAAAAAAAGTAGTCAAATTAAAACCCAAAGCCATAATATTAAATTATCCCGGGAACCCCACAGGGGTTTCCTATAGCTCATCGGAACTAAAAAATATATGGAAGATTTTATCGAAGGAAGATATTATAGTCATTAGTGATGAAACTTATGACGAATTGATTTATAAAGATAAGCATACGTGTTTTGCCGGGTTAGACGGAAAATCAAAGACTAAGACAATATTGCTTAACGGATTCTCTAAAGGGTATGCTATGACTGGGTTTAGAGTGGGATTTGCTTGCGGAGATAAACAAATTATAGAGGCGATGACGAAAATAAATTCTTTTTCTATGTTATGCGGGCCTATAATTTCTCAAATAGCCGCATCTGAAGCTTTGCTTGCGAGAAAAGAAGTTTCTGTAATGCGTGCTGAGTATAAAAGGAGAAGGGATTTTGTAGTTAAAGAGTTAAATAGAATCGGCCTTTTGACAGTAATGCCGGAAGGTGCTTTTTATTGTTTTTCGTCTTTAAAGAAATTTAAAATTAACGCGTTAGAATTCGCGAATAAATTATTAATGGAAAAAAAAGTTGCTGTTGTTCCGGGAAAGGCATTTGGTAAAGGCCTGGATTATTTCATAAGGATATCATACGCTAATTCCCGGGA
>JAUVUO010000223.1 GCA_030601015.1 Candidatus Omnitrophota bacterium
ACATTTCTTTCTATATTTCGCATAATTTTATAATTCGCAGCAGGACGAATTAGTTTAAAAGTTTTTTTCGAAGCGAAAGAAAAACTTACAGTCACGCTGCCACATTTTTCATCTACCAATGCTTCATTGCAAAGGTTAAGATAAGTACCGTTAGTAGAGAAATTGAATTTCATTTCCAACGATTTAATATAATTTATTATTTCTCTAAATTGAGGATGAAGAGTAGGCTCTCCTCCACCCACAAAAAGTATAGTTTCCACTCCCAAACCTTTTGCCTCAAATAAAATATTTTTTACCACTTCAAATTTAAGGAATTGAAACAGCTTCGGCCGGGGTAACCCTTGATATTTTTTCTTCCAGGGAGAAAATGATCGACAATAAACACAATTAACATTGCAGCCGCCTGATAAATCAACCAATAGAAAACGCGGCCCGATAAAAACATCTTTACATACCGGGCCCAATGCACGTAAAAACATATTTTTGTTGAAATCGTCAACCCCTGCATTTTTTTCTATGACTGCTAATAAACTATCCAGCTGACCATCTATTACCCGGAATTCAATCCTCTCATCTTTTTTTTCTTTATTTATTTCATCTAAATATTGATAAAATCTTTTTTTTATCCCTTTTAAAGGTTTAATATTAAATGATAATATTCCAGTATTTTTCTGCCTTAGCGTTTCTGCTATAAGTTTATAGACCTTATCTAATCTATGAAAATTTGTTCTCCTTACTCCTATAATTATATTACAGTCTATATGTTGAGAGGAGACTTCTTTTAATTTATCCAATTGCTTAAAAAAATCATTTTCATCTAAACCAACACCCCATCGATGTATCTCAGAAGTATCACCGCAAAAATAGATACAAGGAATGTCTGCAAAGTATGGATAAGGAATTTTTCTGTCTTCCAAATTATCATATTTACCTATTACATCTAAATGCTTATGCGCATTATATTTAATTAATGCCGGGTACCCCTCTTTGCTTGAAGAAGTAATACCCCTTATTTCCGGAGGAAAAATAATTCTCCCCGGTCGATAAATCACCTCTTCTTCCTTCACCATATCTT
This sequence comes from Candidatus Omnitrophota bacterium, assembly GCA_030601015.1. Classification (GTDB taxonomy): domain Bacteria; phylum Omnitrophota; class Gorgyraeia; order Duberdicusellales; family 4484-171; genus JAGLSE01. The sequence continues at coordinate 1,076 of JAUVUO010000223.1, forward strand.
TTACAAGTTCTTTCCATCTTTTCCAATGTAAAGGAAAATAACAATTGATTAAAAAGTGACAATTTTCTTTGCACAAAGATGCTTTTTCTCTTACTTTTTCACACCTTTCAATATAAACCTCTACAGGATCATCTGTAGTTATATTTCCTATACTCCCTTCAGCCATACAGCCAATAATATCGCCTGTATAAGAAACAGAAAAATTTAATCTCCCTGCCGGACAACTTATTTTTAAATCATTGTAAGGATTAAGAAAATATTCTTTAAATTTAACAAATTGGAGGGGGTCATTTAGTATTCTTGTATCTTTCTCCGCTTTGTCTAAAAGGCAATTCAATACACTAATTATTGTATCCTTATCTTTTGGCCAAAGTGGATCATTCCTCCACCATTCTTTTCCTTCGTAAACAACGACCCGGCTATAAGCCTGAAAACTTATGCCCTCTATAGGTAATTCTCTTAAGGCCCAATCCGTAAATTTAGGAAGCTCGTAAATATTTTCTTCGCAAATAAGGGTGCAAATTTTTAAACTGATATTAGGATTTATTTTTTTTAATAAATTTATCCCTTCTATGCATTTTTCAAATAAACCATTCATCCCCCGCATACTATTATGTTTGTCAGAAAATGCATCAAGCGAAAAATCTATATGTTTTATTCCCGTATCCAATATTTTTTTACAATTGTCGTATGAAAATAGGCTCCCATTTGATATGACTACGGTGCAAATATCCAGGTCAACGGCTCCCTTTATAACTTTAAATATATCTTTATACAATAAAGGTTCTCCGCCGCCAATACACAAGAATTCAATAGGAGCAATCATTTTTAATCTTTTTAGAGTATCTATCCATACTTTTGCCGGTAGTTCTTTTTGAGAAGAATGTTTATTCTGCCAACATTGGCAAAACGAACATTTTGCATTGCATAATCCGGTAATTTGGAAGTCGGCTTGAATAAAAGGAGGTTTAAAAGCAGCTTTCATTTATTTGTCAATCCTAATAACGTTTTATGCATCTGCTCATTATGCATTAGGTTATCACATTCTCTCCCGCACTCTACATCTTTAAAATAATTATTACTTTTCGATAAATATTTAGCTTTTGTTCTAAATTCATTATATTCGGTAGAAAACCAGATATTTTTAAAAGATTTTTCATTTATATTGCCCATTGTCTTCCGAACCCCCCGACAACAAGGAGCTATGTTCCCATCGGCTAATACCCTTGAAAAAATCCAACCTGCATAGCAAGGAATCTTATTGCTGTCATATTTATCAAACTCGCCTTTTTCAAAATCTTTTTTAGACTTTGATATCCTTTGTAGAAACCCATCGAAAAATTCTAATTGAATTCTATTCTCTTCCCCTCTTTTTTTGATTCCTAAAGCCATAGCAATTAATTCTTTTCTTTCTTCGTCATTTAAAAGAAGCTTATCCGTTTGTTCAGAGAATACATCTGCGGCCGTAAAATAAAGCGCATCAGCCCCATGCCGTAACCCAAAATTATACATTCCTTCGAAATCTTCAACATTAGTATTCATAATTACGTTAGCAAATGTAAGACGGGGTTTTCTTTTTCTTATTTTATTTAAATAAAGTAAATTCTCTTTTAATTTTTCAAAATAAACAGGAGAAGTGCCGGGATGAACTTTGCAATAAATTTCAGCATTAGAAGCCCAAATACTTACACACAACTCTTCCAGGTTTAACTCTA
>JAUVUO010000097.1 GCA_030601015.1 Candidatus Omnitrophota bacterium
ATCCTTGATCGGCATCCTGAGTTTAAAAAAGTTTCAATTAAAAAAAGATTAGGTTTCCCCCGTTTAAAGTTAGCCCTAAAATTATTAAGGGCGGCGCTTTCATTAGTTTGATAATTTTTATTTTTTTTGGGGTAGGTTTTATGGTTTATAAATCCGATCATTTTAGTATTAAAAAAGGATTTATAGATTGCAATGTGCAATTAGATCAAAATATATTAGGCCGAATAAGGGGGCAATCGTTATTCGTAATAGATATAAAAGCTATATCAATAGATATCCTTGATCGGCATCCTGAGTTTAAAAAAGTTTCAATTATGAAAAAATTTCCGGCATCCTTAATTATTGAAGCTGAAAGGAGAGAGTTATTTGCTCAAATTAAAGGGAAAAAGTTTTATCCGATAGATAAAGATTTAATAGTTCTAACTAATGGGCAATTAAAACCTTATGAGGATTTAATTCCTATTGAAGCAAGTAATTATGAACAGTATTATATAATGGGAGATAAAATTATTAATGAAAAAGTACGATGTTCTGCTGATTTGGTCACGGCTTTGAATGATGAGGAATTTTTTAATGATTTTAAAATTAAATCGATAAATTCTTCTTCGCTTCAAGCGTTATACTTTATTTTGGAATTAAATATTTTAGATGAGAACAAAAATTATTCAAAAAAAGATATAAAAGTTATAGTTGGCGATGGAGTATTCAAAGATAAATTAGGCCTTCTAAATAATTTAATTCAAGTGGATTTAAAGGAGAAACTCTCTTTAGTTAAGTATATTGATTTAAGATATAAGAAAGTTTATGTAGGATTTAAACGCTGAGGTGAAAATTTTTTCATTTTTAGTTTAGAAATATTAAAGAAAAATTTAATATAATATGAATATTGATTGCGCGATTGTTTTTGATGAGGATAAGAGTTTTATAAGCTTTTTATCATTAGAAAAGAGAAAACTTGATTTTATCCAGGAAATAGAATTGCCATTAGTTTTAAGGGGGGGGGATATTATAGATTTTTTATATGACAATATTGAGATTTTTGATAAAAAAATTAAAGAGATTGAAAACAAAAAATCGTTGACAGTAAGAAAGATATTTTTAGGATTGCCATGGAGTTTTGTAAATAGTAAAGTAGTTTCCGAAACTTACATCTTAAAACGTAAGAAAAAAATAACACCAGGTGATATTTTTTTGGCAAAAAGTTATTTAGAAAATAAATTTTTAGATTGGGATGATTTTTGTGTTCATAATATTCCTATACGTTTTAAGGTGGAGGGGGTTGACTATGATAATCCGCCTTTAAATTGTTGGGCAAAAAAAATTAAAGTAAAGACATTATTAATGTGGATTAAAGATAAAGCATTCAAAGATTTTGAATCAGTTTTTGACAGTTCAGATAGGAATTTCGGAGGGGTTATTGCCGGCCCAATAGGCTTATTCTCTCATGTTTATGAAAAAAAACAGGGTGTTCAGGTTGTTATTTCTATTGATTATGGTAAATGCCATATTGTTATAAGCGATAAAAATGGTTTTAATTTTATAGAGTATGGTGATTTTGGGTTTAAAAAAATTTTAGAGAGTTTGGCAAAAGAATTTATTATATCTCTGTATTTAGCAGAAGAAGTATTTTTTCGGTATATTTCATTTAAAGAATTTTCTTATTCCAAAGAAGTTACAGTTAAAAAAGGAGATTCGTATATAAACTTGAGTGTTCAAAGTTTAAATATGTTTGTGAAAAAGAATATTAAGGAAGAATTAGAGAGATTAATAAAAGAGATAAGACAATTAATCGGCGATAAAGATTTTACTATTGCTTTTGTCGGCAGGCTAAATTTAAAAGAAGGGTTTTATGGGTTTCTAAAGAAATTTATTACTTTTCCTATAAAGTCTCAAATTTATAAATCAACCTTATCACCATCTTTTGGCTGTGTAAGATATGGCGCAACCCGTTTTCTTGAAAATGAACATAAGGGTAAAAATTTATTTTTTCAGCGAATATTAGGGATATATAATGAATATTTTTGAATATTGTATTGAAATAATATTATGGAGGGGCAAAAATATATGCCTGCTATAGCAGCTTTTTTTATTGTCAGGATAAAACTGTTTACCCTAGTGAATAATTATGATATTATTCTCATTCAGTGAGTTTTTGGAAATTTAAAATAAGAGTTGATATTAAAGTTATATAAAGTATCCTTTGGAAAACATGGAAGAGACGAAAAGAATTATTATTTTTCATATTAATGAATTTGGCGGGCATAGTAAAGCTGCTCAAAATTTAAAAGAAGCTTTTTTTTATAAGAAACCTAATTTGGATGTTGTTAATTTGAATGGGTTAGGCTATTTTTATCCTCGGGGTGAAAAGGTAGTCGATTTTATATATTCGATTACGATTAAGCACGTTCCTCGTTTGTGGGGTAAGGCTTATGATAGGAAGAAGGTACTTAAAACGTTGACTCCTTATAGAAAACTTGTTAATAGATTTGCTTTTGGAAAATTGGATGATTTTATAAAGACGAACAATCCGAAATGTATTGTCGCAACTCAAGCTTTTCCTTGCGGGTTGGTTGCTGATTTTAAACAAAGATCAGGATTAAAAGTTCCGTTAGTAGGAATAGTAACAGATTATTATCCTCATAGATTTTGGGTTCATCCTTGTGTTGATATATATGTTGTGGCTTGTAAAGAAGCAAAAGAAGTTTTGGTTAGAGAAGGTGTGGATGAAAAGAAAATAAAAATTTTGGGCATACCTATTTCAGTTAAATTTTTAACTACTTATCCTAAAAAACAAATTATAGCTAAATTAGGTTTTATTGAGGGGATGAATTCTATCCTTATTATGGGTGGTGGTTTGGGTTTAGGGCCTATAAAGATAGTTGCTCAGCAATTAGATGAGCTGGATTTTGAATTTCAAATCATCGTAGTTTGCGGCAAGAATAAGAAATTGTATGAGTCAATGATTAAAATCGAAAAAGATTTTAAAAAACCTATTTTTATATTTGGCTATACGGAGAGTATCCATAAGATTATGGATTTTGCGGATATCATTATTACAAAAGGCGGCGGTATTACAATCTCTGAAGCTTTGGCTAAAGGGTTAAGCATGATTATAACTAAACCCATTCCCGGACAGGAAGAGAGAAATGTTAAACACCTTTTGAAAAATAATGCTATTATTAAAGCTGATTCCGCGAATGAAATAGTAAGACACGTGTATAATTTATTTAATGATAAAAAGGAAATGTATTCTTTGAGGGAGAACGCGAAAAATATATCATTGATAGATTCATCTTTAAGAATTGTGGATTTAATATTAGGTTTAATTAGTTAATGTATTATATTTATATTATTGGAGAGTGCATAGCTTCATTGTTGCCCCGCAGTATCGGTTATCAAATATCCAAGGTTATTTCATCGATTTGTTTTACGATATCGAAAAAAGATAAAGATACTTTATTGTATAACCTATATCCGGTAATTAAGGACAGAAAAAAAGCAATAAAACTTTCTAAAGAAGCTGTAAATAATTTTGCTTATTATTTAGTTGATTTTTTGAGGTATAATAAATTTAATAGGAATTTTGTTGATAAATATGTAGAAATATCAGGGTTGGAGAATTTGGACCAAGCGCATGCTAAAGGTAAAGGAGTAATCGCTATTACGGCACATATAGGCAATTATGAACTTGCAGGAGCAGTCATTGCTTTGTTGGGATATCCTCTTTCGGTGGTAGCTCTTCCTCATAAGAAAAAGAAGGTTAATGATTTTTTTAACGGAAATCGCCTGAGAGTTGGGATTAAAGTTATCCCTACAGGTATAGCTGTTAAAGGGTGCGTTTCGGTATTAAGGAAAGGAGAAGTATTGGCTATATTAGGGGATAAAAGTTTTTCATCATCAGGGCGAAATATTGAGATGTTTTCTAAATCGGCAGTAATTCCGAGAGGAGCGAGTTTTTTTGCCTTAAAGACCGGAGCGGAAATTATTCCGTCATTTTTAGTTCGCAGAAAAAAATTTTTTTATAATTTGATTTTTGAAAAACCAATAAAATTTGATAAAGGTAGTGCATGTCCGGAAAAAGAAATACTTGAACAATACACCGAAATATTGGGAAAATATATTAAAAAATATCCCGGACAGTGGTATATGTTTGAAAAGTATTGGGTAGATGCAAGTACTTCAGACAATGAACGGCGAAATAATTGAATATTTTTTTTGTTTTTGAAAGTATGAATAGACTAATTAAAATGGTTCCCTAAAAGGATTTTTTTAATGAATATTTGGGTTATAATTCCGGCATATAATGAATCAAGATCATTAGAAACCATTTTAAAAGGGCTTAAGGATCGTAAAATATCTATTTTGGTAGTTGATGATGGTTCTGAGGATAATACTTATAAGTTAGCAAAAAAGTGGGCGGATGTTGTAATTAAAAGTAAAAAAAATTTAGGGAAAGGTGTATCCATAAAAAAAGGGATATCCTATCTTAAAGAAAATAAAACTTTTGATTGTATCATTACTATGGATGCTGACGGCCAGCATAGTTTATCTGATATGGACAAATTTATTAAAGAAGCGGAGGAAGGGGCCCTGGTTGTTGTAGGTAACCGTATGGATAACCATTCCGGTATGCCATGGATAAGAGTTTTTACAAATAAAATTATGTCGTGGATAATATCCGCTATTTTAAGACAAAAAATACCGGACACACAGTGCGGTTTTCGTTTGGTCAAAAAGGAAGTTTTGGAAAAAATAATTATTAGAACAAAAAAGTTTGAAATAGAATCCGAGCTTCTTATTAAAGCCGGTAGAGCAGGTTTTACAATAAAAAGTATTCCTATAGAAAGCATTTATTATAAGAATTTGAGGAGTAAGATTAACCCTTTTGTTGATACTATTAGATTTTTTAACTTTATTTTTAAAAATCAAAAATGAAAGAAATTGATTTTAATGGGTTAAGAGAAATTATGGTAGAAAATCAGATCCTGGGAAGGGGTGTGAAAGATTTTGATATTTTAAATGCCTTTAGGCAGGTGCCTAGGCACCTTTTTGTTCCTAAAGAACTGGAAAAATTTGCTTATGATGATTGTCCTCTATCTATAGGGATAGAACAAACTATTTCTCAGCCGTATATAGTCGCTTTAATGACTCAAGTTTTGGGTGTTGAATATGGTATGACTATTCTTGAGATTGGTACAGGCAGCGGATATCAGGCCGCAATATTAAGTTTTTTAGGTGCTGAAGTTTATAGTGTTGAAAGAATCCCTGAGCTGGCAGAAAGAGCTCAAAAAGTTATTGATTCTTTGGAGTATAAGGTAGTAATAAAGGTAGGAGATGGCACATTTGGTTGGCCTGAACATGCTTGTTATGATAGGATAATAGTTACCGCGGCATCTCCGGAAATTCCTGAGCCATTAATCAATCAGCTTAAGATAAAAGGCAAGATGGTTATACCTATAGGAGATAAATATAATC
>JAUVUO010000193.1 GCA_030601015.1 Candidatus Omnitrophota bacterium
GAGTCAACTACTCATGGAGTAGGCGCAAAAGATTCCTCTACCCAAAGCTACCCTAAGCAGGTAGAGGGCCTGCTTAATAAAGAATTTAAAAATGTTGATATCAAAGTATTCTATGACCAGTCTATAGGGCAGAATACTTCGGAAATTTCTGATAAGCTGCCTCTATGGTTAAAGAAATTCGAGCCCAATTTAGTGATAATTATGTGCGGCGTTAATAATTGGTGGAATTTAGACAGAAGTAATATATTATTATTTAATAAAAATAAAACTATCAATGTTTTAGGCTGTAAAATGTTAATATTTTTAGATAAGTTTAGGGTATGGAAATTATTCAAATGGATAAGTTTATCTTCCGGTTGGTATAAAACAAGGTGGGATTATCCTCATTTGAAGGGTGAATCCGGGGATAAATTAACATTGCTTTACGGGGAACATATCTGGGAAATTGTTGCAGAAATGGTAGTAGAGAGCGATATTATAGAGATGGTAAAAGATTGTAGAGCAAACGGAGTTAAAATTATTATAGCTAACTATCCAAGATCCGGGGGGGAAGAACTGGATACGGTGCATAAAAAAATTGCTGCAGAGTTTAATATCCCCTTCGTTGATAATTTAAATACTTTTGATAATTTAGCCAATTTGGATAAATATCTTTGGAAAGATAAATGGCACCCTAACGAACTCGGATACGGAGTAGTTGCTGAAAATATTTACCGGTGTATCATTGATAATAATTTAATAAAGTAGAGAAAAATTTTATTAATCATCTCTAAGCACGGTGGTGTTGATAATTTTGTCATTGAGAAGTATGATTCAGGAGACGTAGATATAAAATGAATATTTTTATGGTGCATCCTCACGATTTGTTCAGTAAAAACGAACCTTGGACTATTAGAATTAAAAGTATTGCTGAAAAGTTTATAAAAAAAGGCCATAAAGTGAGAATATGCTATTTTCCGTTAACAATAGGCGGAAAACATTGTTCTAGTATTTGGAATTCCATAGAATTAATTCCTTTGGACAGAGTTCTCTCGCCAAAAAATTTTATTTTGAATATAATTAAGCTTATAAAGATATGTAAATGGGCGGATATTGTTCATTTTCAAAAATGTCATCATTATGCTTCTATCCCCACGGTAATTGCTGCATATGTTACCGGAAAACCTCTCCATTATGATTGGGATGATTGGGAAGAGAAAATATGGTATGAATCTTGCGGTAAGAAAATAAATGCACGATTTATAGGGGTGTCGTTTAAAATTCTAGAAAGGTGGCTTCCTGCTTTATCGGATTCAATTTCTTGCGCAAGTGATAATTTGAAAAAAATAGCTCTTCGGTTTGGCGTAAAAAAGGATTATATTTTTGATAGTCCTGTAGGAGCGGATTTGGAAAAATTCAGGCCTGGTTTAGATGCGTCTTGGGTTAAAGAAAAATACAATATAATAGGAGAGGTTATTTTGTATATTGGCCAGTTGCACGGTGCCCAATATGTAGACCTGTTCATTAAAGCAGCAAAAAATATTCTTTGTGATTATCCCGATGTTACTTTTATGATTGTGGGAGAAGGATTTTTAGAGCATAAATTAAAAAAGCTTGTTTCTAATTTAGGAGTAGATGATAAAGTTATATTTGTAGGAGGGGTTAAGCATGAAGATATACCTTACTATATTGCTGCTTCTGATATTTGCGTAGCCTGTTTTGAGGACACTCAAGTCACAAGAAGTAAAAGTCCTTTGAAGATTGCAGAGTATTTAGCAAGCGGAAAGCCAATTGTTGCCAGTTTAGTGGGCGAGGTGAGAAAAATGGCAGGAGGAGTCGGTGTTTTAGTTAAACCCGGTGACTATTATTCATTAAGTGAAGGAATTTTAAAATTGTTATCTAATGAAAAGTTAAAAAAAAGACTTTCTCGTCGAGCGAGGATAAGATCGGAAAAAAAATATAATTGGCTCTATACAGCTGATTCTTTGCTTTCAGCTTATATAAAAATCACTAGATGAATAATTGTAAATATGGGTAAAATATAATCTATCAAATTGCATTTAGATGTCTAGTTTAGAAAATAGGTAAACATTTTTGAGTTTATCGAAATATATGAAATTAGTTTGCGGAATCATAGATGATTTATATGGAAAAGTATTTATATTTTTCGATTGCACTATCTACCCTATTGATGTAAACCAACAAGAATTTTTTAGACAAAGGCGATATCTATGCTAGTTTCTACGGTAAGGAAATATATTGAAATATTTATTTTATTTGTATGTGTTTTTTCGGTTTATAGCACTTTTCTTGTAAAAATACATACAACCTATGGCCAGGATGTTTTCGATTTTGTTCATTGGGCAGAAAATAGTATTATTTTTCCTGAAATAAACGATTACGGTGAATATTGGAGATGCTCACGGCACATCGCGGCTACCTGCGCCGGATATCTTTTTTATAAATTATGGATTTTGTTAGGTTGGGAAAAGGGAGCAATGATTCCTTTACAGATAATGAGCGCATTATTTGGCGCAGGGGGAGTAATTATTTTTTATTGTGTAATTAAAGAATTATTTAAAGATAAAAAATTCTGTCTTATAGGTTCTTGTTTTTTTGCATTTTCCTATGCGTATTGGTTTTTTAGCACAGAGCCTTTGCAAGGTATGCCTTCTTTATTCTTTCGTCTCGCTAGTATTTTATTATTATTGAAAATATGCCACTCTCGTTTGCGAATATCTTTATTGATGGGATTGGTCTATGGTATAAGTATACTTTTTGATTCCCAGGGTTTTCTATTTTTACCTGTAATGATATACGGGATATATCTTTTCTGCAGAAAAAAGCAAAAGAACATATTATTTAAGGCGATTTTATCATATCTCGGGGTTATTTTTGCAGTTACTGGTATAACCTATTTTTGCATAGCTTATTTTTATTTTGGCTATAATTCTTTTACGGCTTTTTTAGAATTTGCTAAAGGAGGTTTCCAGCATTTTCGGATTAATGGTAAGAGCTTGCAGGATGGGTTATATAGTTTGTTTCAGTCTTTAACTATATTAGATAATACCTACTTGAAAAATTACAATATACCGCATCTAATTATGGGCGGGTTATTTTTTTCTTCATTTTTAGGAGCCCTGGTTTATTTAGTTAAAATTAAAAGTAAAATGAGTAAAAAAAATTTCAATATTTTTTTACTTTCAGTAACCTGGATTTTCATTTTTTTTCCTATTTATTGCCTAAAAGAAGCCAAATGTCTGGATTTTTATATTTACTTATCATTTCCAATTTGGTTTATTTTTATTACGGCCTTGTGGCAAATAAAGGAACGCTTACGAAGCAATGTTAAAAAACTGGCGATATTTAATAAAGCTATTGAAGGGTTGTTAATTATGCTTATAGGCAATAACCTTATATATGGCATTATGCCTTTATGTGATTATAAAAATGATGAAC
>JAUVUO010000119.1 GCA_030601015.1 Candidatus Omnitrophota bacterium
AAGAAAAGTTTTTATTTCAATATTTTTAAATAGCTCTTTTTTACTTTTATTCCAAACCCAATAGTGAAGGTTAAAATTTATTGCTCCTAACAACATAAATATCATTGTCGCTATTTCTAAAGCATAAGAATGATAATAATTAATATTTTGAGATTGAGGGGCAAATCCTCCCGTATCAAAAGCCGCAAAAAATATCCACATTGAATGAAAAAAAGATTTTTCTAAAGACAGCCCCTGATTATAAAGAATTATAAAAAAAGTTATTACACCTAAAATAAAATAAACAAAGCTTACCTTCCAAATGAATCTTGCCGTACCTATAACATTAGGCATTATTTTTTCTTGTCTGGCTTCTCCTATATAAAATCCCAAAGCTACCGACCGTGCTCTAGTCAAAACAGATAAACTCGCCAGGATTATCCCTTGCCCGCCTATAAACATAGTAAGATGCCGCCACATATTATGCGCATAAGAAAGATGATCTAAATCCTGAATAAGAGTTAATCCCGTAGTAGAAAATCCGCTCATAGCATCAAACCAAGCATCAACAAAACTTAAAAAATGTGATGATAGATAAAGGGGTACTGCTCCCAACAATGAAAACGCAAGCCATCCCAGGCTAACCGTAAAAAATGAATGAATCCAACCTACTTCATCTTGCATAGGAAAAATAATCATAAGTAAAGTTCCCATCGTAATACTAATAGAAAATCCGATAAGAAAATCAAAAAAAGGAGATATTTCGCCCCTAATGAAAGCTGTAACAAGGGGAATAAGCATAAAAAAAGCCATGCCTATAATAAGACGGCCCAAAATATTAAATATAGAAAAAAAATCTTTTTTATCCGGGGAAATAATCATATCTGTAAGGTACTATTCGATTCAAAAGCATTTTATATTGCTTGGCCGGTAATTCGGCTTCAAAAAAATAAAGATAAGCTAAAGCCTATCCCTACAATAAAAAAACAAAAAATAATTTCTGTAAGAATTCCTATGATTACCTTCATTATTACTTTAAATTATATCTTACCTATAAAAACTTTTATTAAATCTTTTTCAACATCGATTAATGTTGCCGCTATAAGCTCATCAGCCGGCAATATAACAGTTGAGCCATAAGGGATAATAACATCCGTGCCTCTTAGTATAGAAACAACAACCGAATTATGGGGTAAAGTAATATCTTTTAAAGCTTTATTTGCTACCGGTGAATCTGCGGGAATATCAACCCTTACAATAGACAACCTGCCCTTCTTAATGCTTAAAAGATTCATAACATCTGTAAAAGAAGCTTCTTCTTCAACAATCCTAGCTACTATTGATGTAGAATCAACAGGATTATCTACTTCCATATATTTATACAATGGCAAATGTTTGGGATCATTAACTCTTGAAACTGTTCTCTTGACTCCGAATAACTCCTTAGCTAAATAACAAATAATGATATTATCTTCATCCGTAGAAGTTGAACTTACACAAACATCTGCTTTTTCTATTTTCGCTTCTTTGAGAACATCAGGATAAGCAGCGTTACCGCAAATTATTAAGATATCTCTGAATTGTTCTGCTAATTTATTACATACACCCCTATTTTTATCAATCATACAGATTTGGTGATCATCATCTTTTAATTTTTTAGCTAAAACTAACCCCAATTTTCCTGCTCCCGCTATTACAATATACATTTTTTTAATACCTCAACAAAAAGATAAGTGCGGTTAAAAATAACCAAACCTTCCTCAGTAAAAATTTTCTTTTTCATAGCATCGTTCACCTGAAGAACAACTTTTTTCACTCCATACTTTCTTTTAATAACTTTAGCTACTACTAAATTAATATTGTCATTACCGGTAAGAAAAAAAACGATATCAGCATCTTTAACTCCCGCATCCTCTAAAACTTTAACATCTAAAGCATCCCCCCATATTTTTTTCCCATTAAAATCATCGCCTAAGCTCTCTAATTTTTTCAAACTTATATCTACAGCAACAACATTCTCTTTTTTTGACAACTCAGCGGCTAATCCTCTACCTGCCATACCGCAGCCAACAATAATTATATACTTCACCTTATTCAGCCTCCTGATTAATTAACAATAAGGGCAGCTTTTTAGCTGTAATCATACACGCTTAAAACTTTTTCTTAATAACGATTAATTATTTATAATAAATATTTATACCTCTTATAACCTTATTAGCTGATGCTTTTACAATATTTTTCTGCTATTTATTTCATAGCTGTTTCAACTACTTTATCAAATACATCCGGATGTTCAGCCGCCAATTTAGCTAAAACATCCCGTGATAAAATAACTTTTTTTTGTTTTAAAGCAGCAATAAATCCTCTATAAGTATATCCTCTTTCTCTTATTGCCGCATTTATCCTAGTAATCCATAATGATCTGAACTCGCGTTTTTTAACACGTCTATCCCGATAAGCATAAACATATGCTCTTCTTAAGGTTTCAATTGCTCTACGAAATATCTTAGAACGTTCACCCCAAAAGCCTTTTGCTGCTTTTAAAACTTTCTTTTTCCTTTTTCTTGAAGCTACCGCGTGCTTTACTTTCATTTTAATCTCCTAAATGAGACTTAGACTTTTTTTTTAAAAAAGTCTGTAGCCGAATTTAATCCCTCCGAGTTAGGGTAAAAAGTCGAAGACATTTTACCCTATATTCAGCGAGGAGGGACACGTTTTCATTATTAAAAATTTTCTAACGCCTCTTTTACAAAGCGAAACAAACTCATTCCATACCATTCTTTAATCAAATCCAAAACCTCTGCACCTACAAAATTAAATATCTTGTTTCTATTTACTATTATTTTAATACAAATACTAACTCATAATAACATATTTATAATTATTATGAATAAGGAACTGCCCTTTGTATTAATTTTTTTTCTGCCGATGATACTACAGCTTTTTTCCTTAATCCTCTTTTTCTCTTAGTTGATTTAGAACTCAAAAGATGCCGTTTCCCGGCTTTAGATCTTAGTGCTTTCTTCTTTTTAGTAATTTTTATGCGTTTAGAAACCGACTTTCTTGTTTTTAATTTAGGCATCCTACCTCCTTTTATTCACCGATGAACACAAATATGTTATTTCGGGCTTAGAATCAAAACCAAAGTTTTACCCAACATATGAGGTTGTCTATCTACCCTGCCATAGGGCTCTATTTCTTTAATTAACTTATCAATAACTCTTATCCCTATATCTTTATGACTTATTTCTCTTCCCCTAAACCACATCCTAACTCTTACTTTATGGCGTTTTGATAAAAATTCTTTTATATGCTTAACTTTAATTTCAAAATCATGACTATCTATTCCAGGCCTGATCCTTACCTCTTTTAGTTGAACTTGTTTCTGATGCCTCTTTACCTCTTTTTCTCTTTTTTCCTGTTCATATTTATATTTCGAAAAATCAATTATTCTGCAAACCGGAGGATTTGACTGAGGAGCCACTTCCACCAAATCCAGATTAAACTCATCAGCTTTACCTAATGCTATTTCCTTGTTAAAAACTCCTAACTGTTCCCCATCCGGGCCTATTACTCTCATTGTCTTGGCAAGAATCCTGTCATTTACTCTGACATATTTCACGAAATATTTCCTCCTTTTTAAATGGTATTTCCATATACTAAATTAAATATCCTTTAAGGCCAAAAATGAAATTCGACTTGCGTCTTTTTTATTAAGTTTGGCCTATTTCTTTTTTTAAAATATCTATAAAATCCTCAACTTTCATAGTTCCTAAATTTTTCATGCCCCGTTTCCTTATAGAAATTTTGCATTCTTGTTTCTCTCTTTTCCCTACAATAACCATATATGGAACCTTCATCAGCTCTTTCTCTCTTATTTTTTTCTGCAAAGTATCGTCTTTTATAGAAACCTCCGTTCTAAACCCTTCTCTTTCCAATGCTTGTTTCACTGTAATAGCATAATTTTTAGAATCCTCGGAAACATTCAAAACACTTACCTGCACCGGAGCCAGCCATAAAGGAAATTTTCCGGCATAATGTTCAATCAAAGTAGCAAAAAACCGTTCAAGACTGCCTAAAATAACACGATGAATCATAACAACTCTTTCTTCTCCGCCATCCGATTTACGATAAGTCAAATCAAACCGTTTAGGAATATTATAATCCAACTGCACTGTCGCGCATTGCCACTCTCGACCCAAGGCATCCTTTAACTTTATATCAATTTTAGGGCCATAAAAAGCGCCGTCCTTTGGATTTATCTTATACCTAAAACCTTTATTTTTCAAAACATCTTCTAATATACTTTCGGAATTATCCCAATCTTCTCTTGCTCCAATAAACTTTTCCGGCCTGGTGCTTAATTCCGCCTCGTATTCCGAAAATCCAAATTTGGCCATTGCGGCTTTAACAAAATCTAAAACTCCTTCTATCTCAGAATAAAGGTCTTCTTTCTTACAAAAAATATGAGCATCATCTTGAGTGAATCCTCTAACTCTCAATAAACCATGTAATACTCCGCTTTTCTCAAAACGGTAAACCGTTCCTAACTCAAACATCCTTAACGGTAAATCGCGAAAACTATGCAGCTTAGATTTATATATAAGAATATGTCCCGGACAATTCATTGGCTTTAAAACAAACTCCTGGTTATCTTTAACTACGGGATACATAAAGTCTTCATAATACTCAAGATGACCGCTTTTTTCCCATAAACCTTTATTCATTATATGAGGGGTAATAACCCTTTCATAACCTCGCTTTATGTGCTCTTGGATTTCCCAATCTTCAATTATTTTCCTTAAAACAGCACCTTTTGGTAAATAAAACGGCAACCCTGCACCGGCTTCTTTATGAAAAATCTCAAATAACTCCAACTCTTTACCTAATTTACGATGATCTCTTTTCTTAGCCTCTTCTAAATTTTCTAAATACTTATCTAAATCTTCTTTACTCATAAAAACCGTACCATAAATACGAACTAACTGAGGATTGGTTTCAATTCCTCTCCAATATGCCCCTGAAGTTGATAAAAGTTTAAAATGTTTTACCTCGCCTGTTGATTTCA
>JAUVUO010000010.1 GCA_030601015.1 Candidatus Omnitrophota bacterium
AATGATGTTTATATCGGACGGACTCAGTATGATTGTCATGATGTTGATGGTATAGTTGTTGTTAGAAGAAAAGGATTGAAAATAGGGAATTTTTATAAAATTAAAATAGAAGACGCGTATAATTATGTTCTTGCGGGTAGTTGAATAGAGATAAGTCATAAGTTTCGCTTTCGCAAAATGTCATATGCTCACTTTGTTTGCGTCATAAATTCTGCTAACGCAGAATGTCATAAAATTGTTTATTAAGTGAATTGTTTATTAAAGAGAAAATATTGAGTTTTTATAATATCAAGGTAAAATAAGCAATATCTTTAGAAATTTTATTATGAATACACCTAATAAACTTACAATTTTACGTATAGTATTGGCATTTATTTGTATTGGGCTTATATTGAAAAATACTTTTAACTCAATAATATTAGCTTTAATAGTTTTTGGGTTGGCTTCTTTGACTGATTTTTTTGATGGATATTTGGCTAGAAAATATAATTTGATTTCTAATTTGGGTAAGATTTTAGACCCTATAGCTGATAAAATTCTTATTGTTGGAGTATTTTTTTCTTTTTTTTGTTTGGGTCTTGTGAACGCTTGGATGGTTATTTTGATAACGGTTAGAGAAATTGTTTTAACAGGGGTAAGATTGCTTAATTTAAAAAAAGGAATAGTTCAGGATGCTCAAAAAATTGGTAAATACAAGACTGTTTCTCAGATTGCGGGTATACTGATTATTTTTTTGCTAATGATTTTAGCAAAAAGTATACCTTCTAATGAAACAGTAATATTTTTGTATAATAAATTTATTCCTATTCTAATGTGGTATGTTGTGGGGATAACTGTTTTTTCCGGAATCATTTATCTTAAAGCAAATCAAACAATTTCTAAGTAAAGATAGAGGCCGGAGATAAATGAAAGACGACAGACGAATCGCTTCGCTCTGATGAAGGACACGGGGAGAAAGAGGGAGAGATAGGAGAACGGGGAATGGATGATTAGAATGAAACCCCAATAGTGTCATCCTGGCGAATGCCAGGATCTCATTTAATGTTTATTTGCTTTTTGTATCTTTTAAACCTATAATAATCAGCTATCAGTTATTTTAGGGTTTTGAATTTAGCATTTATATAAAAAGAGGAGTTTATTTATGAAAAAACTAACATTATCAGATAAAATTTGTCTATGGTTTGCGACACTTTTTGGCGCGGGGTATACTCCTTTTATGCCGGGTACTGCAGGTAGTATATTAGGTGTTTTGGTTTATTGTCTTGTGAAAAGCCCGGTATCTTTTTTTATTATCACAATAGGAATTTTAATAATTTCGTTTCCTATATCGGATTGCGCGGAAGCAATTTTTGGTGAGAAAGATTGCAAAAAAATAGTAATTGATGATTTTGGCGGGATGCTGATTACTTTTTTATTTATTCCTAAAGATATGGGAGTTCTATTTATACTTGCCGGATTTTTTGTTTTTCGTATGTTGGATATGATAAAAATTCCTCCGGCTAATTTAGTCGAAAAATATAAAGGAGCAAAAGGTATTGTGGGCGACGATATAGTAGCGGGCCTTTACTCTAACATTATACTTCAATCCGTAAGATTACTTCTAAAAACTTTTTCGTAGGTAGGCCCTAATTGAGTAAGAGTACTCCTAAAAAGAATTATTTCTTGGATAGCGAAACTTTTTATGAAAGAAATATTAGTAATTTCTTTAACCAGATTAATTATATTTGTGGCATTTTTTATTCGAGCTAAAGTAATATGAGCTTTGAATCTGTTTTCTTTTTTAAATCCAAATTTCTCTAATTTATTCTCCAATATATCAGCAATTTTTTTTAAAGCATTTTCTTCTGTGAGGCTGATAAAGAATACTTTGGGTTTTTTAGGGTTTGGGAAAACCCCGAAATTATTAAAGGATACCTCGAAAGGTTTTAACAGAGAAGCTGTTTCCCTGATTGTATCTTTAACTTGGCCAATTTGGGGTTCTTTTATATTACCTAAAAATTTTAAAGTAAGATGAATATTTTCAGGTTTTACCCATTTGGCAGAAATGTCAGATATTTTTAAATGACTTTGAATTCGGCTGATTTTATTTTTTATAGATATAGGTAAATCTATAGCTATAAAAGCTCTCATATTTATGTCTCTCTCTTTTATCTTTTCCATCCTAATCTTTTTACGCGTAAGGGGTGAAACCTTAATATGGTTTTATTTTTTCATATATTAAGTCTATTAGTTTATTACCGGATTTTTTTTGGATTATATTTCTAGGCCCTTTAAGTAAATATTTTTTGTTTATAATAGAGTGGCCATCGCAGAGACTTATGTAAATGGTTCCTACTTTTACGCCTTTTTTAGCATTCGGGCCGGCAAACCCAACAATAGATGCGCCCAGGCTGGATTTGAATTTATGCCGCACCTTTTTAGCTAAAACGACAGCAGTTTCTTTTGATACTCCTTGAGTTTTTTTTAGTTCGGATTCGGGAATTCCAAATAATTTAGATTTTATTTCTAAAGAATAAACCACGATACTACCTTTAAAAATTTTTGAAGATCCTGGAGTTTTTGTAAGAAGATAGGAGGCATATCCTCCGCTGCAGGATTCCGCAAGGGCTATAGAAAGGTTTTTTTCTTTTAATACAGTTATGGTTTTTTCTAGTTTTGTCATATAGTTATTTTAGCAAAAAAAATATCTTTAAAAAGGTATTTTCTTTGATAAATAATTGTCAGACTTTAAATCTGCGATAAGCGGATGTTTGACATGTAAGGTGTATATTTATAATTGGGTCAACTTTTTTGGTAATTTATACGTCTTATATATGAAGGAGGTAGAAAAATGGAAAAAAATTGTTGTGAAAGTATACTTTTTATGGATTATAATAATATATGGAAGGAGATGTTTAAATTGAAAAATAATTTAATGATATTTTTGTTTATTTTGGTGTTTTGTTTGGTTGAGCCGAAAGTTTCTTTTTCTCAAAATCAATTTAATGAAAATCATAGAAGGCGCATCATTTGCAGTTTAGTATTTGAGGGCCTTTCTCAGGAAGACAGAAAAGAATTATTTACTATACGCCGAGAGGATAAGGAAGAATTTCGGAAGATTATGTATGATCTTATGGTTGAGAAAAAAGAAGATTTGGAAATTTTGAAAAAAGAAGATCCTGAACTTTATAAAGATATTGTTAAGGGAGCTCAAGAAAATATAAAAAAATATTTAGGCCGAAGGAAAGAAAAATATAAAGAGTTTAGTGATAACAAACAAAAAAGAGCTAAATCCATCAGAGATAAATTAAGGATTCAAGGATTTATTTTCCAGACTTTAACTAAGGATAAGCAAACTGAAATACTAGAGTTACGGCGAAAATACCGTAAAACTTTGGCTGATGCAATAAAACAAAGAGAGGAACAGCTTAAAGAGCTTAAAATAAATAATCCTGAAAAATTTAGCGAGATAATATCTGCTGCCAGAGAAAAAGCAAAAGATTTGATAAAGAAAGGAAAAGAAAAGTATCCTCAGAAATTTGAAAAGCTTGGGAAAATGAAATCTGAATATATTGAGGATAGATTGAAATGGTTAAAAGAAGACGATCCTGAACTTTATAATGATGTTATGGGGCGAAGGCGGGTTAGAGATGGAAGAGGTGATGATTTTTCATACCGATCTAACTCATTAGAAGATAAGTTGGGTATAAATGAAATCAGCAATTATTATAATGAACAATAATTAAACATTGGGACTGTTGCAAAATGAAGCAGTCCCTGATTGCCATGACTTTATCACCATAATCATTGAGAAATTATTAAAATTCAGGGGTGGCAGGATTACGTAACAGTATCAATATTAGGCTGGAATATTTAGGATTAATTTAAATATGTTAAGACAAAGAGAAGCGGAATCGCTGGGGTTAATAGAAGATTTTTTGAGGGGAAATGATGATTCTTTTGCTAAGATAGCTTTGCTTGTTCATCAGGATGTTTTGAATATCGCTTATCGTTATGTTGGTAATATCGAAGATTCGAAGGATGTCTTGCAAGAAGTACTTTTAAAAATTTATAACAAACTTATTTATTTTAAAAAAGAATCAAAATTTTCGAGTTGGATTTACAGGATAACAATGAATGCTTCATTGGATTTTTTACGAAAAAGAAGAAGAGGTTGGTGTTTAAAAGATCGTTATTTGAAAAATAGACGGACAACAATATCTTTAAGAGATGATATAGATATTAGAGATAAAGAGATTATTATGAAA
The DNA here is from genome assembly GCA_030601015.1 of Candidatus Omnitrophota bacterium. Lineage (GTDB taxonomy): Bacteria > Omnitrophota > Gorgyraeia > Duberdicusellales > 4484-171 > JAGLSE01. The sequence goes on from JAUVUO010000010.1 coordinate 4,248, forward strand.
AAAACAATTGAAGAATTATCTTTGGGACAGAAAAATGTTTTTATTTTGAGACATTATAAAGGGTTGAAGATAAATGAAATAAGTAAAACTTTGGGCTGCTCACAAAGCAGTGTAAAGACTCAACTTAAAAGAGCTATTGATAAAATGAGAAAAAAAATAGGAGGTTTATTATGAAATGCCCTTCTAAAAAATATTTATATCTTTATTATTACAAAGATATTGATGAGAAAATGATGTTGATAATGGAACAACATCTTAAAGAATGTTTGCTATGCAGTAAAGAGTATGCGAAAATTACGAATTTTTTGTTAGGATTTAAAAAAGAGGAAATTAACATTGAAGAAAGTGAGCTATTGTCTATTGTTAATAGAGTAAAGAGTAAAGCCATCGGCAGATTAGGATTGAAGGAAAGATTAAAAGAAAAAGTAAAATTTTTTATAGATGGCCTAAAGTGGAGTTTTGTTTATCATCCCAGGTATGCTGTTGCTGTAATTGGTATTTTTATAATAGCTATAGGTTTGCCAATAAGAAATAAGATTGTTTTTGAATCGGAAATGGCAGAGATGGAGTTAGAGTTAGTATTAGATTTAGATGCGTTTGAAGACGATATATTTTTAGATTTTTATAATTCCTAAGCAAAAATCAGCTCATAGCTGATAGGGAAAAAACCGTTAATTTGTAATTGGTGAAGGCTTAATACCTTAGAAAGCTCTTAACTGGTAGTACTTAGCTCATAGGAAAAAGAAGGCGGGAAAAAATAGGAAGAATGGAGAAGGGATACCGAGAAAAAGAATTGATAAATATTAGTTAAAAATAGAGAAGAAAGAAAAAATAAAGGCGCTGTTGCGAAATGCCTTTTTGTTATTCCTATTTGAGATCCCGTCATTCGACGGGATGACAGGGGTGGCGGCGGGATAGGGTAGTGTAAAATATATTTTGCAAAAAGATAGGCCATGTTAAATTGATAATACTAATATCAACCCCTCAAAAAAGGCAGAGCAGAAGGGAAAGAGAAAGCCCTTTTTTATAGAAAATAGAAGAATTGAGTTGAAATTAATTTTTTAGGCTATTTTAAAACAACGCCATAAAATATGAGGTGACGGTTTTCTGTCAGCGAAGCGGGCCGGTAAGGTAAAGAATTATCCTTCCTGAACAATAAGTTCATCATAGGTGTATTTAGGGAGTTCATAAAAGAACATTGAAGGTTTTGTTGTAATCATACCATTTTTAAAAGTGTATTTTGTTTGGGGATAAGTTATATAAAGTATAGATTTAGCTCTGGTTGAGGCAACGTAAAATAGTCTGCGTTCTTCTTCTAAAGAATTTTGGGAAACAAGTGCTTTAGGATGAGGGAAATCGGAATCACAAAAGCCGATAAGGAATACTGCTTTCCATTCCAGCCCTTTGGATTGATGAATAGTTGAAAGGATTAGAGTGTTTCCCAATTCTTTAGTATTATTCGTCCTCTCGCCTTTGAAATCTTCAAAGGCGCCTAATGCATTTAAAAAATCAATAATATTTAAATAGTTAGCCCCCATTTTAGCGAGTTCTTCCAGGTCAAGAATTCTTTCATTATAATTATCAAAAGACACATAAATATAATTTTTATAGAATTTTAATATTTCTCTTAAAGCGTTTTTAGGATTGGTGATTGTTTTTAAAGAATTATAAATATCAGAAAATTCAGCAAATCCTTCTTGAGGCTTTTTAGGAAGGCTTCTTTCAATTTCTAAAAAACTTTTTTTATCTTTATTAAGTTTGTTCCAGATTTTATTGGCAAACCCCCGGCCGATACCTTTATGTAAACAAATTGCACGTTTGAAAGATATTTCATCTTTAGGATTATATGTTATTTTAAGGTAGGAAAGAACATCTTTAATATGAGATTGTTCGAAGAATTTTAAACCACCGCGAATAATATAGGGTATATCGCGTTTTAATAATTCCATTTCCAACTCTAGAGCTTGAAACCTTGAACGGAAGAGGATGGCAATTTCATTTAAAGGTATTCCTTCCCTGTTTAGTTCTATAACTTTCTGTGCTACGAATCTTGCTTGCTGATAAATATCTTTTGTCTCTACTATATGAGGAGTTTCTCCATTTTCACAAACAGCCTCTAATTTTTTATGAAATTGGTTCATATTGTTTTTTATTATTTCATTGGCAAGTAAAAGTATTTGAGGACTAGATCGGTAATTGATTTGAAGTTTGAAGATTTTTTTGTTTTTAAAATTTTTAGGGAAATCTAAAAGATTATTGATATCAGCCGCTCTAAACGAATAAATGGATTGAGCATCATCGCCAACTGCTAAAATATTGTTATGAAATGAAGATAGAAGCTTCATTATTTCAAATTGCAGCCGGTTAGTGTCTTGGTATTCATCTATTAATACGTATTGATATGTTTGAGAATATTTTTTACAGATTTCCGGTATTTGTAGAACTTTTAGCCAGTTAGTTAGAAGATCACTAAAATCCATAACATTAGTTTCGCGTTTTTTTTTGTCATATAATGAGATAACTTCTTTAATTGTGGAAGTGAATTCATCAAGATGAACATAGAATTTGAATAAAATCCGGTCTATATTTTGTTGGGAGCTTGCTGCTAAACTATAAATATTGTAAATAATACCTTTTTTGGGGAATAATTTATTTTTTTTGTCTACACCCAGGTCTTCAAAACATTCTGTTATTAGGTTTTTAGCGTCTTCAGAATCAACAATAGTGAAATTAGAAGAGTATCCTAAAATATGGGCTTCTTTTCTTAGAATCATATGTCCTATATGATGAAATGTTCCGGAACATAGATCAGAAAGGTCTGATTTAAGTAAAGTTTCAGCTCGTTGTATCATTTCTTTTGACGCTCGATTGGTAAAAGTAGCTAAAAGAATGTTCTTAGGCGGAATACCTTTTTGAAGAAGATAAGCCAGCCGGTAGATAAGAACCCTTGTTTTTCCGCTTCCTGCTCCTGCCAAAACCAGACAAGGGCCGTCAGTATCGTAAACCGTTTGTAATTGTTGAGGGTTTAGGCTTTCTTCGAAGTTTATCATGGAATTAATTTGAAATGTTTCTAATTTATTGTTTTCCATATAATTTTAATTGATAATATTTTTGATAAGTTTTAAATTGAAGATTTATGAGTAATCTAAATTTTCATTATTCTACCATAAACCTAAAAGATGCGTTAGTAAAAAAATGTAGATATTTACCATATCCCCTTATCAGACAAAACCGTTTCAAACGGTTTTGTCTGATAAGGGGGTAATTTTATTTCGAGACCGCTTTATTTTTTTAATATTTCGTGGTTATTCGGGTAGGTGGAGGGATAGTATCTATCTTCCTATTCTCATTTGATTAGGAAGATTGTAATCACAAGTACTACGGTTAAAGGGCAAAAAAATGCCCCATAACTCTCAAAATCTGTTATTTTGTATGGTAGCGAAACCAACAAAAAACAGGAGGGCCTATGGAACAATTAAATTGTACCACTAAAAGGAGCAAATATAAACATTTTACTGAACGCCAAAGATATAAACTGGAAGGGTATTTGGAGTTAAAATTAAGCGCTAAGGGAATAGCAAAAAGACTTAATAAACATAAAGCAACAGTATGCCGGGAGATAAAACGGCAAACGGAATGGTTTTAGAGGCTACAAAAAATAAAATAGAGGTTTTGAGTTGAATGGTGTCGCAATATGAGTTACAATTCACCATTCTCATTTGATTAGAATTTGTAGTTTGACAGAAGTAGAAATAGATGGTATATGGTTTTGTGGAGATATAAGAAAAGATACTGAAGATTTATAATGAATGATGTATGAATAAGCTATAAAAATAGGTATAAATATTTTGAAAAGAAAGGAGGTGTAAAATGAGTACAAAGTTTTTTACAGCTTTAGCAAAAGGTGATGATAGTTATACGGCTGGAAGAGCGGCAGCGGAAAAAGTGATGAAAAAACTGCAGGGAGAAAAGCCTTCACTAACTGTTGTCTTTGCTTCAAGCTTTTATGATTATTAAGGAAATAATAAGGGCTGTCAGGGAAGTTAATCAGAAAACGCCTCTTATAGGCTGTTCTACAGCAGGAGAGTTCACGGAAGAAGGTCTAGATAGAAAGAGTGTATCTGTTGCTATGATTTCAACGGATAATTATAAGTTTTTTACTTCAATTGCGTCAGGATTAAAGGAAAATTATGAATCAACAATTAAAAGCGCGGCAAAGGGTTTGCCGGAGAATGTTCCGGAATTTCCTTTTAAATCCGCTATAATTTTACAGGATGGACTTGCCGGCAGGGGCGAGGAAACTGTTCTTTCCGCGGCTATGTTTTTAGGTAATGATGTTCAATTTTGCGGCTATATATAAGGCGTATATGTAGCCGCAAAATCGGCATTGACATGTAAAGGCTTAAATGATTAAATTCTTAATTTAATTGAAAATTTTTTTTGTGTTTAATTGCAGTGCTATGGGATGGAATAATATTGTAAGTATTCTTAATAAGCTAAGATATTATGACAGAATTTGTTTGTTAATATAAAAATTAGTTTAAGGGATTTAAGGTTATGCTGGATTAAAGTTTTAATGAATATACAATTTCCGGATTCTTTTTTGTGGGGAGCAGCAATTTCGAGTTATCAGTGCGAGGGGGGTAACTTTAATTCCGATTGGTGTTCTTGGGAAAAAAAACAAGGGTTAGAGGAAGCGTTGTCCGCATGCGATCATTACCGCCTTTTTAATAATGATTTTGAACTGGCAAAGAAAATAAATTTAAATTCTATAAGGTTTTCTATTGAGTGGTCAAGGATTTGCCCTGACCAAACTACTTTTTTGGATGAAGAGATAGAACATTATTTGAAAGTAATAGATTCTCTTATAAAAAACAATTTGAAGCCGGTTGTAACTTTGCATCATTTTACTAATCCTCTTTGGTTTGCGGATAAAGGAGGCTGGTCTGATTCTAAAAACATAGATTATTTTATAATTTATTTAAGAAAGATGGTAGGGATTTTAAAGAACAAAGTTGATATTTGGCTTGTTTTTAATGAACCTTTAGTTTATATTTATAATGGGTATATACGAGGCATTTGGCCTCCCGGAGAAAAATCTATAAAATTAGCGGTAAAAGCGTTAAATAATATTATAAAAGCATATATTATAGGGTATCAGGAGATAAAATCTATTTATAAGGATACTCAAGTTATACCTAAAATTTCTTTAACTAAACATGTTAGAGTCTTTTCCCCTTGTGATGAAGAGAAAGCTGTTTTGAATTCTTTTTCTGCTTTTGTAAGAGATAAGTGTTTTAATTTTTGGCTTTTAGACTATTTAAATAAAAAAAAATGTTTGGATTTTATAGGATTAAATTTTTATTGCAAAGAATACACTAAATTTAAATTTCTTTTTGGCAGCGAATGCAAGAGCGGCCTTCACAAAGAAAGACAAAATAATCTTGGCTGGTATGTCTCTCCTAAAGCTTTTTATGATGTTCTTATAAAATTAAAGAAATATAAGTTGCCGATTATAGTTATGGAAAATGGTACATCGGAGTCTGATGAAAATTATTATGGAAATTATTTAAGAGAGCATTTAAATAGCCTCTTGCGGGCAATAAACGATGGGGTTAATGTCTTAGGTTATTTCTGGTGGTCATTGTTAGATAATTTTGAGTGGGAACAGGGAAGAAAAGGTAAATTCGGATTGATTGAAGTTGATTATAATACAATGAAAAGGAAAATTCGTCTGTTCGCTTATACTTATGGTAAAATATGCAGTCAAAATAGATTGATTATAAAATAGACATTTATTTGAAATAGTTTAGGTAATCGCATTGTTCTATAATGGCACCGGTCCCTGAATTAAATGAATAAAAGATAATTTCAGCGATAAAAATCTAATGTTTTCAATCTGTGCAATCAGGGATGCTGCATTTCGCAACATTTTCATAATAGGATAAATAAATTATGGATGTTCATGAGATAAAATTTATTTTTAATAATACTCCTCCTTTTAATAAGCTGGATAAAAGACAACTTGATAAGCTTATAAATATCAGTGAAGTTAGAGAATATAAAAATGGTGAGATTATCTATTCGGAAGGAGGCATGGCAGATTATTTATATGTTCTTCTTAAAGGAAGAGTGGCTCTTTCTGCCAAAGTTGATTTAAAAGAATTAAGGATAGGCATTATTAAAAGAGGCACATGTTTTGGGATAATTTCTATTTTTGCCGAAGGTAAACATTCTGTAACTACTAGTTCGATTGAATCTTCTTTTATTTTGAGAATAAGAAAAGAACCGTTTAAAGGTTTTTTAAAAAAGAATCCTCTTATATCTTTAGATTTTTCTTTGATGCTTTCCCAACGGGTTCAAGCAAGGTTTAAGCCTAAAACAATATTTCAGTCCAAAAAGATAGGAGTCATAGGTAATATTTTAGAATCAAAGACAGATTATATCTATAATTTAGGAAGGGAAATAAAAGAACAAACTCAAAAAAAAGTTATTTGTTTACAGGTGGTTTTGCCTGAAGATAAAGATTTGGGAATAAAAATTCAGAGATTTACTGATTCCAAAGATAAAATAGATGTTTTATCTTTAAAATCTTTTAGAGAGGGGGCAGTTTCTAAATATATTATAGAGAATAAAGTAGATTTATTGTATGTCAAGTTGGATGCGAAAGATAATTTTTTATCCCTTTTGAATTTTCTTTCAGAAAGTTACCATTTTATTTTATATAGGATTCCTTATGATTTATTACGCGGGTTTCTTGAAGATTTTGTTAACCCAGCCCAACAACTACATTTTCTTATGTATCCTCAAAAACAGGAATTAAGAAAAAGCGCATATGTATTACAAAAACTAAAAGAAATTAATCCTTTGAATCAGGGGAAAATTAAAGTAGTTCTAATGGAGATGCCGACTCACCATAGATTTTATCTTGATAAAAGTCATAAGCTTATAGGCCATCCTATTTATGCTAGTTTTTCGTCATGCCGCTGCAGTGATAATCCGGAAGTATTAACAAGGATCGCTCGTGATATAGGTGAAGTTTCTTTAGGGTTAGCATTAGGAAGCGGGGGAGCTTATGGATTTTCTCATATTGGAGTGTTAAAGATTTTGAAAAAGGAAGGTGTAACTATTGATATTATATGTGGTTCTAGTATAGGCGCGGTTATAGCCGCTTTATGGGCAGCCGGTTTTGAAATTTCCGATGTAGAAAAGTTTGCTAAAGAAATCGGTAAAAAAATAAGTTCGGTTCAGGTAAGGGGCCTTCCTTTAAGAGGCATTATAAATGCGAAAAAGGTAGGGAATGTGTTTAAAAGAATTTTTAAAAATTTAACTTTTGATGATTTAAAGTGCCCTTTAAAAATAGTTGCTTTTGATTTTCTTAAACGAAAAGCAGCTATTCTTGAAGAGGGGTTATTGTATAAAGCTTTATCGACAAGTTGCGCGTTGCCGGGCATTTTTGAGCCGGTATTTTATAAAGATGCCATTCTTTTAGACGGAGGTATTTTAAGCCCTTTGCCGACAAAAGTTCTTTTAAATTATGGCGCGAATAGGATAATAGCATCTAATACCAGCCCTTCCCAAGATAATCTTTTGAGAGAGTATGAAAGAAGAGGAAAATTTCATATATTTGATTTTATTTTTGGCAGTATAGAAACAATGCAGCAGCAGTTTATACAGCAGGCATTAACTGTGGCGGATGTGATAATTCATCCCGATTTGAGCGGATTAAGTTGGATTGAATTTGATAGGATGTCAGAGTTTGTTAAAAGAGGAGAAGAAGCGGCATTTAAAAGGATTGATATAATAAAGAATTTGTGAGTTGTTAAAATTAGCAGCGGATAAAGGGGTAGACTTAAATGATTTCTATTAGAAAATTTGGATATGTCAATACGATAAGAATACGTTTTATGCATTTTTTAGGATTATTTTTTTTTAGTATGTTTGTTTTGCCGGGGTTTTTAAACACCGTTTTAGGGAAAAATATAGAAGAAAAATTTGAAGATAAAAAGAAAATGATCTATAACGTTTATTTTAATGGTATACCTTCGGGAGTTATAGAGTGGGAGTATTTAGGGATAGAAGTTGTTAAAGGTAAAAATGCGCATGTTCTTTCTCTGGATGCTGATACGAAAATTTTGAAACTTTTAAATTTAACAAGTAATGACAAAGTTTTTTTAGATGTTGAAACTTATCTCCCTCTCCGGGTAGAAAGGGATGTGACTTGTTTCGGGAAAAAAGAATTTATCGAAGAAATCTATAATCAGGAAAAAGGATTTGTGAAAATATTAAGACATAATTTCAAGAAAGAAAAAATTATATATCAAGATGTGCCTATACAAAATATTTTGGCTTTATTGTATTTTTTTCCGGAAAATATAGCTTTAAAGCAAGGTGAATGGATGAGTTTTAATCTTCCGACGCAAAAAGTGAAGATGAAATTGTTGAAGGAAAGAGTTTTGAAAATGGAGAAAGAAGCCAAAAATACTTATTTTATTATAGGAAGAGGGGCAAAGAGATTTAATCTTTGGCTGGATAAAGATGATAGAATGCCGTTACGTTTGGAATTTATTTTACCTGTGGGGAAAGTTATCATTAAACGAGTGATTAGCTAATGCAATATTCAAAAGACTAAATATTATAAAATTTATAAGTGGTTGAGATACGTTTGAGTGGGGTTATATGCAATTTTGCTATTTAGCAGGAAAAGGGGCGGCTTAGAAATGATTCATGAAAAAGCAATAGTGGATAAGGAAGTAGTTTTGGATGAAGGTGTCGAAATTGGGCCTTACGCTGTTATAGAAAAAGGGGTGCGATTAGGCAAAGGTGTAAAAATTTCGCCTTTTGTTCATTTGAAATCTAACATTTATATTGGGGATAATACTTTTGTCGGAACGGGGGCAGTTATTGGTGAAAACCCTCAGATGCTGGGGAGCAGAGAAAATTTAGGGAAAATTTATGTCGGCAAAAATAATATTATTAGAGAATACGTAACTATCAATTCCTCAAGCCATCCTGAAAAATATACATCTATAGGAGACAATAATTTTTTAATGGCATTTTCTCATATCGCGCATGACTGCAAGTTAGGTAATAATATTGTTATTTGTAACGGCACTATGCTTGCCGGCCATGTGGAGATCCAAGATAAGGCTTTCATTTCAGCTGATGTGGGTATTCAGCAATTTATTAGAATAGGGGCTTTAACTATGATAGGAGGCCTTTCCAGGGTTACCCGGGATGTGCCTCCTTTTATGATGGTAGTCGGCGGTTCTCGGGTCAGAGGCCTTAATATTGTAGGTATGAAACGGGATTTGTTTACGAAAGAAGATATTAAGGCGGTAAAAAAAGCTTATAGCTTTCTGTACCGTCAAGGTCTACAGCTGAAGATTGCTTTATCTAAGTTAGAAAGTATTGATTCAGAAAAAGTAAAAAGAATGATTATTTTTATATTATCATCCAAGAAGGGTATTTGCGGCTCCCATAAAAGCAGTTTTATGGAGAAAATATTTTTGGATTATCCTTACTTGTTAAGGACTAGAGTGTCGGGTTATAATTTGCACCAAAAACAAAAAGAATTGATTATGCAAAACAAATGAAAATTAGAGAATAATTTATGTATCAAGGCCTACCA
>JAUVUO010000055.1 GCA_030601015.1 Candidatus Omnitrophota bacterium
AGCATAAGAGAAAGAAACGAAAGATACCTCGGCTGCATCCTATTTAGCGCCTTTATTGTCTCTTGAACATGAATATTGGAAAATTTTTTACCGCCTAATCCAAGCAAAACTATAACGGAACTTTTTATTCCAGATTCAAAAGCCCGTTTTACAGCTTCAACCATTTCTTCCACGGTAGAACGTTTTTTGCAAAAATTTAAAATCTTTTGACTACCGCTTTCTAACCCGATATAAATAAGACTCAATTTTTGTTCAAAAAGCTCATCTAACTCTTTTTTCGTACGTATTTTAATATTATAACCGTTGGCATAACTGGCAATACGCGATAATTTAAAGAATTTCTCGTTCACTTTTTTTAAAACAGGCAAAAGTTTATTATTGTTAATTACAAGCGCGTCACCGTCTAAAAGAAAAACTCTTCTTACCCCCTTATATAGATTACTGCCTTTCTCTATATCCTCTTTAATCTCCTTAAAACTTTTTACTTTAAAAGGCTTATTTAAATAAGCACCGCAAAAAGTACAACTATTAGAAGAACAGCCTGTCGTTACTTGTAAAAGAAAACTTTCAGCTTCGGAAGGGGGCCTAATTACAGGTTCAATAATACTCACTAAAAAATCCTTTTTTATTATTTATATTTATTGTTATTTCGTTTAACAATATACGTGATATTCTAAAAATTTCAAGTTCCGAATTAAGGTTATCTTTTTCAATAAATAAACAAGCTTGACATAAAAATTTTATAAACTAAAATGCTTTTCGAAATTGTTTTAGTTTAAATAAAAAAGGAGCTTCAATATTATGGAAATAAAACTTATAAAAAAACCTAGCGTCATATTAAACAACCAACCCCAAACAGATTCTGATGAAGCTATTTTAAGAAAAAATGTGATTAAAACTTCAAATAATTTTAAAAATTCCTGGAGGGATCTGGCTAAAAACCTTTATAACGTCTGGCAAAACAAACTATACCAAGGATGGGGATTTAAGACTTTTGATGAATATGTAAACAATGAAGTTAATATAAAAAAAAATACAGCCCTAAAGTTAATTGAATCTTATTCCTTTTTAGAAAAAGAGACTCCCCATATTAACAACGGAACAAACATCAATCATTCCAAAGATGAAAACATTCCTAGCCTGAAGGCTATAAATATCCTTCAAAAAGCAAAAAAACAGCTTAATACCGCTGAATTTAATAATTTAAAAGTCGATGTTTTAACTAAGAAAAAAAATATTTCGGACGTAAAAAAAGATTTAACATCTATGATAAGACAACGAAAAGAAATTAATCCTGAAGAATCGAGGCTAAAGAATAATTCCTCTATTCTAAAAAACTTTATTAGTGCATTAAAAAATTTCAGGAGAGATTTCGATATCTCTCATTAAAAAATTTCAGGAGAGATATCGAAATGTTAAAAATATTACCCGAAACGATTACCGTTGATATTGAAAATTTGCTCAAAAAAATAGAATCAGAATCTAATAACAAATAATAGACTATTACTATTATGGCCTCGTTTTTAACACCATTAAATACACCTCCAAAGACTTTATTTATTTCTAATTATCAATCTGTTATTAACAATAACACCTTTTTTTGCTAAAATAGCTGTTGAAGAAAATTCTCTATCATTTATAATATAAATATTGATGATTAATATTAAACAAAAAGGTATCACATGCAAATACGAAATTTATAGTTGATTTAAAAGCTTTAACAGTAAACATTCAAAGCATTTTTTAGTATCAATTGGTTTCGAACTTACCAGAATCAAAGTTAAAGGTTGATGATTTTTGCGATAAAAGTTAACAAAAAAAAATGTCTATTAATCTTTTTAATCCGATTCTAAATCGGTGTAATCAAGTATAATCCTCTAAAAAATGTCAGAAGGTTATACTGGGAGAATGTTCATGAAAAAATTTCGTTTTTTATCCGCTTTTCTAATTATAACTTTCACTACCCCTATTATCTATGCCCAAATAAAAACACAACAAAAAAATCCTCGCCCAATTAAAATAAGTTATCCTGCTTATTCTATTCTTGAAGCCGAATATAATGGTTCAATAGAAGATAAAAACATTACAATAAAATCTAAATTTAAAATCAGCATACTTGAAGAAAAAAATATAAGCATCCCGATCCTATATAAAGATGCCGCAATAATTAAAGCTGATATCCCTAAAAACGTTTTATTATCTGTCAATGATAACTGGTATTCGCTTATTTTCATGAAAAAAGGTGATTATAATATCACCCTACTCTTTACTTCAAAAATAACCAAAAAAGAAGACAGAAATATTTTCAACTTTAAACCGCCTGATTCCGCGATTTCAACATTAACACTCACCATCCCGGGTACGGGGTTAGATATTAAAATTAATCCTCCTTTGAGCATGCGGACAAAAAAAATAAATAACAAAGAGACAGAATTAACCGCTTTTTTAGGAACAAATAAAAATATTGAAATAGAATGGGCTTCAAAAGCTTCAGCTCTGACAGCAGCAAAGCCAATGTTTCTTTCTGAAAATAATATGCTAGTGAATATATCCCCCGGAATTATTAAATTCTCATCAATATTCAATTACAAAATAATGCAAGGAAAAATTTCTAAATTTACTGTAAATTTTCCAATCGATATAAATCTTTTAACTGTAAAAGGTGAAAACTTAAAAAATTGGAACCTTAAACAAAATAAAACAAAACAAATTTTAGAAATTGAATTATCTAAAGAAATTACCGATGATTACAAATTAATACTCGAAATGGAAAAGACAAAAGATGAAACTTCCGGTTTATTCGATATACCTGAAATTATAACTTTAAACGCTGAACGTCAAACAGGTTTTATTGCAATAGCAGCTACAGAAAATTTAAAAATAAGGCCGATTAAAAGATTGGGTATAAATCAAATAGACTATAGCCAACTCCCTGAGGAATTAATAAAAAAAACCACAAACGGAATATCCCTTGCTTATAAATATTTGAACCAACCTATTTTATTAAGCTTGAACCTTGAAAGAATAAAGTCCGAAATATCCGTGAGGAACAATCTTTTTTTTCAAATTAATGAAGATTTCATAAATTTGCATGCGGTAATTGATTATACAATTAAAAAAGCCGGGATCTTCAATCTCTCAATAGACCTTCCGAACAGCTTGTCGATAACCGATGTGACTGGATCGGATATTGAGACATGGTCAACATCAAAAAATGAGAATTTTCAAAGATTAGAAGTTCAATTAAGAAACAAGGTTATAGGTAATTATAAGCTTAACATAAATATGGAAAACCCAATAAAAAACATCGATGATATTTATAAAGGAATTGATATCCCTCAAGTAAAAATTATAAATGTAAATAAGACTATCGGTTATATCGGTGTTAGCTGTGTAAGTAATATAAAAATCAGCACAAAATATCGTAATAATTTAGCAGAAGTTGATATAAATGAATTACATTTACCATCTAAAAAGATTATCACCCCCCCTACTTTAGCTTACAAATACATTGAAGAACCCTACGTTTTGCAATTAAATGCCGAAAAAGTAGACCCTAGAGTAACGGCTAAAGCCTTTACTTTTCTTTCTGTAGGAGAGGGGCTCCTTCTTGTTAATTCAGCGGTGACCTATGACATTCTTTATGCCGGCATAGATAAATTCACCATCTCTTTCCCGGAAGATGTACAAGCCGTCGAAATAACAGGAAAAAACATAAAGTCAAAAGATGAAATTAAAAAAAAAATAAACGGAAAAAAGGTTAAAGAAAAAAATTGGAATGTACGTCTGCATTCTAAAGTTAAAGGGCCCTATACTCTCTACTGTTCATATGAAAAACTTATGAAAGATACTTCCGGAAAAGTAAATTTGCCGAAACTTAAAGTTTTGAATGTAGAAAGAGAGAGCGGCTATTATTGCTTAGGCCCAAGAACGAATGTCGAAATTAAACCTGACTTAATTTCTGCCGCAAGTCAAATCGATATTAAAGAACTACCTCAAGATAAAATTAAAGGTATTGACGTACCTCTGGTTTTAGCCTTTAAGTATGTAAAACATCCTTACGATATTGTGGTTGACATAAAAAAACATGAGGATGTTTCAGTCCTGGTAGCTATATCAGAATCAGCTCAAATAACATCAGTCTTAACCAGAGATGGCCAAATAATGCATCATGCTCTATACACTATAAAAAATCGTCAAAAACAATACTTAAATGTAGCTCTTCCAAAAAATGCTAATATAATGAGCATTTTTGTTAATAATAAACCTGTTAAAGCAGGTAAAACTAAAGACGGAACTATTTTAATCCCTTTAGAAAAATTTCAAGATAAAGAAAGGATATATCCTGTAGAAATAGTCTATGAAACAAAACGTCCTAAATTGAATTTTTTCGGGAGGCTAAAACTTACCCAACCTCAATTAGATATACCATCAACAAATATAAACTGGAAGGTTTATTTACCTGAAAATTATACTTATTTTAAATTTTCCGGGAATATCGAACTTACAAAACATAAACACCCCTCAATTATGGGTTGGGGCAAAAAAAGCAGTCGAACAAAAAGGCATCAAGAGAGATATGAAATGAATAAACCCCCTGCACCCGCGTCTGGAATTTATCAAGCCTACGAGGGCGCAGCTCTAAGAGAACCAAAGGAAAGATTGCGTTATAAATCTATCCCGAAAAAAGAAAAAAGAAGTAAATTCAGAGACATGAGAGATAAGTTTGATATGACGAATCAAATGTTAGAAGAAAAGGACCAAGAATTCATATCCAATATTCAATCTCAAGTCCGAACGTATCAACAGCGGGTAGAGCCTCAAATAATGCAAATAAAAAAAGGTAAATTAACAGGGGTGCTTCCTATAAAAATACAAATACCTACAGGGGGCATACTATTCACTTTTAATAAACTATTTTCGAACGATGAATTAGTCCAGGTTAAAACGCTCTACAAAAAAGGCTCTTTAAATTACTTTTGGGTTTTATTTATATTGTTTTGTGTAATTTTATTTATTAACCGAAATAAAATTTTAAACATGTTTCGGTCACGGAACAACACACATGATTAATTATTGATTTGATAATAGAAACATGAATAATGTTGTATTAACTGTTACATTAAATCCGGCAATCGATAAAGCACTTACTGTTTCGAACTTTAAAATAGGTAAGGATTTTCGTGAAGAGGCTATCTCTACAAGCGCTGGCGGAAAAGGGATAAATATTTCCCGGGTCTTAAATACTTTAAAAATTAAAAATATTGCTACCGGTTTTCTTGGCGGGCCTAATGGCAATTATATTAAAAAACATCTTCTCAAAAATAAAATAGTATATAATTTCTGTAATATCGAAAATAATTCCAGAACAAGCTATACTATAATTAATCCTATAACCGAAGTTACAACTCGCATCCTCGAACGCGGCCCAAAAATCACAAAAAAAGATTTAACTAATTTTAAATATATATATCTCTCTCTACTAAAAAAATCCGATTATGTGATTATATCAGGAAGAAATATCCCGGGAGCCCCCGACAAATTTTACAGTGACCTTATCACTTACGCGAAAAAAAGAAATAAAATGACAATACTTGATACCAGCGGGATACCCTATAAACTAGCACTTACGCATAAGCCGTTTATGATAAAACCAAATCTTAACGAAGCTGAACAAATTATCGGCAAAAAGTTAAACTCTCTGCAAAAAAAAATAAATACTGTGAATTATTTTCATAGTTTAGGCATTAAAATCGTTATTCTAACTATCGGTTCAAAAGGCGCAATAGCTTCAAACGGTGACGAGATTATTTACGCGTTGCCGCCTAAAACAATTCAAAAAAATCCCGTTGGCTGCGGAGACTCATTTATCGGTGGATTTATTGCTTATTATAAAAATAATAAAAGTTTCAAAGATTGTGTTCGAATGGGTATTGCTTGCGGAACCGCTAATGCCCAAAATGTTTACCCAGGCCTTATAAAATTATCGGCAGTAAAAAAAATATCCACGCAAATACAAATAAAAAATATAAAAAGATAAAGAGAGTTTAGAAGGTTAGCGGGTTGATGAGTTTGCGGGTTTAAAAATCTCGATGCTGTTAGGTTAGTACTTAATTTTTAAATAAAAATATGGGAAGTGGGATTTACCACCAAGGACGCGGGACGAAAAACACTAAACGATGAATCATTAAATAATATTCGCCTTCAACTCCTAATATAATAATTTTAATGTATTATAGGATCTTAATCTCTTATTCCCTTGAAATATCGGGCAGGTAAACGAGTAAACGCTGCCATTTTTTTTACATATTTTGTCTCTTATTCGGTTAATTATCCTTCAAACGGCTCTATATGTATTGATATAAACGTTTCATATCCAAATGACTTTTTTAGGTTTACTTCAACCATAGTAGAAATATCATGGGCTTGAACAACATTTAAATTCTTATCTACCTTAATATGGACATCTATAGCAATATCATTTCCTATCCAACGTGTTTTCATGTTGTGAGTCATTCTTACTAAAGGAGTATTCTCGATTATCTGTAATATTTTATTTTCCATCTCTTCGTTTAATGAGACTTCGAGTAACTCATTTACACTGCTTAACAAGATAGAAATTGACACTTTCAAAATAAAAAAACTTACTAATACCGCGGTAATAGGATCCAAGACTCTCCACTTTTCACCAAAAAATATTGCTCCTCCAATACCCAACAAAACTCCAACTGATGAAAACATATCAGACCTATGATGTACAGCGTTTGCTAAAATAGCTTTGCTTTTAATTTCTTTCCCGACTCTAATTGTATAGCGATACAACCACTCCTTAAATACAATTGAAATAACGGCAGCATATAACGCGAAAATACCCGGTTGATAAAGTATATGGCCCCTGGTTACCCGAATAATATTTCGAGCCCCGCTTATTAAAAGGTTTCCACCCGCAAAAAACAAAATAAGGCCGATAATAGCTGCGATTAATGTTTCAAACTTGCCATGGCCATAATCATGAGTTTTGTCCGGGGGTTTTCGAACAAAATGGAATCCAATAAGAACAATCATATCAGTAAAAAAATCAGATAAAGAATGAATTCCATCAGCTATCATAGCCGAGCTTCTTCCAATTATACCGGCTGTTATCTTTAAAACGGTTAAACCGATATTAACAATTAACCCAAACCATGTTGTCCTAACGGCAGCATCAGAACGTGCCTCCGCGTTTTCAATCGCAATGTTAATTTTGTAATTATTATTAATTTTACCGTTATTCATTCTTTCACCAGACAAATAATCTTTTAATATTATCTAAAATTATTGCGGAAATATTCGAATTCATTTATAAAATACACACTACCCCCCCTATTAACCGGTTAATAAATATTCCAAAAAAATTCTTAATGATTAGTTTTTTGGACATCGGGGTAACGTTCATTGGGATGAGAATATACAATAAAAATTTTAAATGATTTATAAATTCGCGGAACTGCTAAACCTAATCCATTAACTTTTACAATTGTAAAATTCATAGCTTCAATAAAATTTTAGTTATGGTAGGAAATAAAAAAAAAGAAAAGAGCAGGCCAAGGCCTGCTCTTAATTTTTAATTAACTAATTCTTTTAATGCTTTGCCTGGACGAAAAACCGGAGATTTCTTTGCAGGAATCTTAATCTGTTCTCCAGTCTGAGGATTCTTGCCAAGTCTGGCTTTTCTCTTAACATCTTTAAAAGTCCCAAAGCCAGCTATAGCTACTTCTTTCTTTTTCTTCAAAG
>JAUVUO010000026.1 GCA_030601015.1 Candidatus Omnitrophota bacterium
AATTCGAGCTACAGGTTTACAGCCGTGCATTTTCTCGAAGAGAAAATTCCACGGACTGTTAATACTTGAACCTGCTCAAAAATGTGAAAGATTTTTGAGTTATACAATGGTTCAAGTTCATTTTTCTTTGAAAAACCTAAGTCTCATTGAGACAAAGGAAAATTGTTTTATTGTTAACCTTGTCCCTCCTCGCTGTATATAGGGTAAAATGTCCTTGACTTTTTACCCTAACTCGGAGGGATTCAATTCGAGCTACAGGTTTTTCTTTGAAAAACCTAAGTCTCATTGAGGAGATGAAGATGCCTATTACACGTGAAGATTACAAGATTAAAGATATCAGCTTGGCAGATTTTGGACGAAAGGAAATAAGTATTGCTGAACATGAGATGCCTGGCCTTATGGCAATAAGAAAAAAATTTGCCTCAAAAAAACCTTTAAATGGTGTCCGAATAATGGGGTCTCTGCATATGACCATACAAACGGCAGTACTTATCGAAACTTTGGTAGATCTAGGTGCTGATATAAGGTGGACAAGTTGTAATATCTTTTCTACTCAAGACCATGCGGCAGCAGCGATTGCGAAAGCCGGAATTCCGGTATTTGCTTGGAAAGGCGAGACTCTTGAAGAATTTTGGTGGTGTACCGAACGTGCTATTTCATTTCCCGGAAACAAAGGGCCTCAACTAGTTGTTGATGATGGCGGTGATGCTACTTTAATGATACATTTGGGCGCTGCCGCGGAAAAAAACTCTTCGATATTGGATAAAATCCCTGAAGGAGAGGATGAGGCTGAACTGCTCAAATTATTAAAAAAAAGATCACAAGAAAATTCTAATAAATGGAATGAAATAGTTAACGATTGGAAAGGAGTATCTGAAGAAACAACAACAGGTGTACACCGTCTTTACAAAATGATGAAAAAAGGGGAGTTGCTGATACCGGCAATAAATGTTAACGATTCTGTAACGAAATCTAAATTTGATAATTTATACGGTTGTAGAGAATCTCTGGTAGATGGGATTAAACGAGCTACTGATGTGATGATTGCCGGAAAAGTCGCTGTTGTCTGTGGTTATGGTGATGTTGGGAAAGGAAGCGCCCAATCTCTTATAGGCTTAGGTGCCCGTGTTATTGTTACAGAAATTGACCCAATTTGTGCGTTACAAGCATCTATGGCCGGGTTAGAAGTTACAACTTTAGAAGATACACTCGGCAGAGCTGATATTTATGTTACAGCTACAGGTAATAAGGATGTTCTTAAAATTGAACATATTAAAAAAATGAAAGATCAATCAATTATTTGTAATATAGGCCATTTTGATAATGAAATAAATGTTTCAGGCCTTCTAAACTATCCTGGAATTAAGCGTGTAAATATTAAACCTCAAGTTGATAAATTTATTTTCCCTGATGGTAAAGAAGTTTTTCTTTTAGCGGAAGGACGATTAGTAAATCTTGGATGTGCTACAGGCCATCCTTCATTTGTTATGTCTAATTCATTTACTAATCAAGTTTTAGCTCAATTAGATCTTTGGGAAAACAAAGATAAATACAAAAATAATGTTTACCGTTTATCTAAAAATCTTGATGAAGATGTAGCTAGGTATCATTTAGAAAAAATTGGTGTAAAATTAACAAAACTTACACCTGAACAATCTAAATATTTGGGAATAAATGTGGACGGCCCTTATAAGCCCGAACATTATCGTTATTAAAATATAATTTGATAAAAAAAAAATTATGAAAAGAATTGGACTTGTAACAAGAGATTGTGCGGGAATGAATGCGGTGATACGTTCGGTTGTCAGAAGTGCCTGTGATGAAGGACTTGAAGTTATAGGAATACGCAGAGGATACGAAGGACTCATTGATGGTGACATTGAAATTATGAACCACCGGTCTGTCTCAGGGATTATCAACTTAGGCGGAACAATCTTAAAAACAGCTCGGTCTAAAAGATTTAAAACTAAGGCCGGGATATTAAAAGCCATTAAAACTATTAAGCAAAATAAAATTGATGGGTTAATTGTCGCCGGAGGTAACGGTTCTTTAACCGGCGCTCATATCTTAGCTTCAAATTATTCAATTCCTGTTATAGGAATACCTTCAACTATAGATAATGATGTAAATGGTGTGGATATGACAATTGGCGCAGATACGGCTATAAATGTCGCATTGGATGCCATTGACAAAATACGGGATACCGCTACTTCGTTAGAACGTATATTTGTAGTTGAAGTTATGGGTCGGGATTGCGGGTATATTGCTTTAAGAGTCGCGCTTGCCGGAGGATGTGAGGAGGTAATATTACCTGAAAAACATTTTAATATCAAAAAAATTTCAAACGAAATTATTGAGGCTAATTTACGTGGAAAGATCTCGTGGATAATTATAGTTGCTGAAGGAAAAGCAAAAGCTATGGATATAAGTGATGGTATCTTTCAGAATACCGGTTTAGAAACAAGAACCGTAGTGCTTGGCCATATACAAAGAGGAGGCAGGCCTACAGCTTACGACAGAATTTTAGCCGCCCGATATTCAAATTATGCAGTAAAAATTTTAAAAAATGGTGAGTCGGATAAATGCATCGCTTTAAACAATGATAAATTAACATCTATACCTTTAGCCTTTGCTACTCAGAGAAAAGATTCTGAGGTTAATGATTATTATAAATTGATTAAAATACTTACTTAATAACAAACTTTTATTTAAGGATTTTTATGATTTATTCTTTGGAAAGTGATATATTAAATAATGACGGTTTACAGGAAAATAACGGTAAATTATTCATTAAAAATAAAGAAATTTTTTTAAAAATAAATGTAAAAAATCTTGTTGACACTATAATATTGGGAAATTCTTCTCATTTAAAAAAGATTTGTCATTATGTAACATATAATACGGCAATTCAATTAGAAGTAATTCCCTCATCGATTCAAGGTCTTTATGATGCTATTGGGAAGGGTCTAGTCAACGATTTTACTATTCCTGCAATAAATATACGAACTCTTACTTACAATTTAACTCGGGCTGTTTTTAAAGCTGCAAAAAAAAATAATTCTTCCACGTTTATATTCGAAATAGCTAAAAGTGAAATTGGATATACTTTTCAGCATCCCGCGGAATATAGTTCAATAATAATGTTAGCTGCAATGAAGGAAGAATATACCGGGCCAATTTTTATACAAGGCGACCATTTTCAGATAAACCTTAAAAATTATTTGTTAAATAAAAAAACCGAGATTGATATATTAAAAAAAAATATAAAAGATGCTATTGAAAGTTTATTTTACAATATTGATATAGATTCATCGACTTTAGTGGATATAACTAAATCTTCCTTGGACGAACAGCAAAAAGATAACTACGAAGTTTGTTCTTTATTAACAAAATTTATAAGAGATTTGCAGCCTGAAGGTATTGAGATCTCAATTGGAGGTGAAATAGGCGAAGTAGGCCTAAAGAATTCAACTCCTCAAGAATTAAAATTTTTTATGGAGGGATATTTAAACGGTATTGGTAATATAAAGGGTATTTCAAAAATCAGTATCCAAACCGGGACAAGCCACGGAGGTGTAGTCTTGCCAGATGGTTCCATTGCGAAAGTTCACATAGATTTTAATACATTAAATAAACTTTCCGAAATTGCCAGAAAAAATTATAATATGGCCGGAGCGGTTCAGCACGGAGCATCAACTTTACCTAACGAAGCGTTCCATCGATTTCCCGAGAATAAATGTGTTGAGATACATTTAGCTACTCAATTCCAAAATATGGTCTATGATTATTTACCTCTATCATTAAAAGAAAAAATATATTCCTGGCTGCATAAAAATTATGAAATAGAAAGAAAGCCTGATTGGACTGAAGATCAATTTATCTACAAAACAAGAAAAAAAGCTTTAGGCTTTTTTAAAAAAGATATTTACTCAATTTCAACCGAATTAAAGGAAAAAATTTCTTTCGCACTGGAAGAAGAATTTTGTTTCCTTTTTGAGCAGCTTAATATAAAAAATACAAAAGAGATTTTGAAAAAATATATTAAAATTGTAATAATTCCTAAAAATAAAGATTTTTTTCTAAATCAAAACGAAAATTTTGGGGTTTATCCCGGAGTGGATTAAAAATTCTATCAAAATAAAGATTTGTTTCTTGAATAAATTAGTAAAAAAAGGAGGTCAGATGCGTTCAAATGATATAAAAGACGGGATGGAAAAAATGCCCAATCGTGCGTTACTTTATGGAACAGGATTACATAAAAATCATTTATCTCGGCCATTTATAGGCATAGCCTCGTCATTTACGGATTTAGTTCCCGGCCATATAGGTATGCGCAACTTAGAACGATATATTGAACGGGGAATAGAAAACGGAGGAGGAGCTCCCTTTATTTTTGGAGTTCCCGCTATTTGCGATGGAATAGCTATGGGGCATTCCGGAATGAAACAGTCTTTGCCTTCCCGTGAATTAATAGCCGATATAATAGAAAGTATCTGTTCAGCTCATGCTTTAGACGGTGTAGTTTTGTTAACAAATTGCGACAAAATTACTCCTGGAATGATAATGGGAGCTTTAAGAATTAATATCCCCATGATTGTTGTTACTGCCGGGCCTATGCTGGCTGGCCATTTTGGAAAAAAACGGCTTTCTCTGGTCAGAGCTACTTTTGAGGCGGTAGGTAGATTTAAATCCGGTCAAATTAAAGAAAAAGAAAGACAAATACTGGAAATTGAAGCTTGTCCGACCTGCGGATCTTGTCAAGGTCTCTACACCGCTAATACTATGGCCTGTTTAAGTGAATCTATGGGTATATCTTTGCCTTATTGCGCAACCACCCCTGCAGTTTTAAATCGTAAGACAAGGATAGCTTATGAAAGCGGCCAAAAAATTGTAAACTTAGTTAAAAAAAATGTAACACCCAGAACCATTATAAATAAAAAATCATTAGAAAATGCCATTCTCGTTGATATGGCTTTAGGTGGTTCATCTAATACAGTTTTACATCTTATGGCAATTGCTAATGAAGCTAAAGTCGATTTAAATCTGAACGATTTTGATAGAATAAGTAATGAAACTTATCATATTTCTGATCTGCGTCCCGGTGGTGAATATTTCATGGAAGATCTTGATTATGCGGGGGGGATACCTGGGGTATTAAAAAGATTTTTGAATTCAATTAATGATAATATTACAGTTTCCGGAAAAAAAATTAAACAAATAGCAAAATCTGCTTCTATTTATGATGAAGACATAATACGGCCGTTAACTAATCCTTGTCATAAAAAAGGGGGCTTAGCTGTATTATACGGTAATTTATCACCCGAGGGATGTATTGTTAAACAATCGGCTGTTGACAAAAAAATGCTGAAATTTTCAGGAAAAGCTTATGTTTTTGATTCTGAGGAAACAGCTATGAATGCTATTTTAAGTGGAAAAGTTAAAAAAGGCATGGTTATTGTCATACGCTATGAAGGGCCTAGCGGCGGGCCAGGTATGAGAGAAATGTTATCACCTACAAGTGCGTTGGTAGGTTTGGGTTTGCATAAGGATGTTGCTTTGATAACAGACGGCAGGTTTTCAGGTGGAACCCGAGGCCCCTGTATAGGTCATGTTTCTCCGGAAGCAGCGTCCGGGGGGCTCATTGCATATATAAAAACCGGTGATAATATTACAATTGATATTCCTAACAGAAAAATAGAAGTCAATTTATCAAAATCTGAAATAAAAAATCGGAAAGAAACCATCCAAATTTTAGCCCCAAAGATAAATTCGGGGTATTTATATCGCTACTCGAGAATGGTAACCTCCGCTGCTACAGGAGCAGTATTTAAAAATTAAATAGCCAAGAGGTATTTTTATATTCCGATTTAAAGTTATAGTTGACAAATTTAGAGCCCTTTGATATTATCATAGTTAATATGAAATTTTTTGATATTATATTAAAAAAGTTAAGTAACATTTTAGATACTTTTTCCAATGATTTGGGTATTGATTTAGGTACGGCATCTACCCTTGTTTATTTAAAAGGAGAAGGTATCGTTTTATGTGAACCTTCTGTTGCGGCTATCTATAAAAATACAGGAATACCGCTGGCTGTCGGAGAAGATGCTAAACGTATGCTTGGGAAAACACCGGGAAGTATAATAGCTATACGCCCAATGAAGGACGGAGTAATAGCTGATTTTGATGTAACTGAAGAAATGCTGCGTCAATTTATCAGGAAAGCTCTTCCTAGAAGATGGG
The DNA here is from genome assembly GCA_030601015.1 of Candidatus Omnitrophota bacterium. Taxonomy (GTDB): domain Bacteria; phylum Omnitrophota; class Gorgyraeia; order Duberdicusellales; family 4484-171; genus JAGLSE01. The sequence goes on from JAUVUO010000026.1 coordinate 6,244, forward strand.
GTACTATCGGGCCGAGAGTAGTCATTGCTGTTCCTTCAGGCATTACGGAAGTTGAAAAACGGGCAGTAAAAGATTCAGCGCATAGAGCTGGTGCCAGAGATGTAATCCCCCTAGAAGAACCTATAGCCGCCGCCATTGGTGTTGGATTACCAATTGAGGAACCTCAAGGAAGTATGATTATAGATGTAGGCGGAGGGACTACTGAAATAGCAGTTATTTCCTTAGGCGGCATTGTTCACGCACGCAGTATTCGTGTTGGCGGAGATTGTATGGATACGGCAATTGTTGAGCATATGAAAAAAAATTATAACATTATGATTGGGGAACGAACTGCTGAAGAAATAAAAATAAAAATAGGCTTTGCATGTCCTCCGGATGAAGAAATAGATATTGATGTAAGAGGCCGAGATTTAATAACAGGACTTCCCAAACTTATAAAAGCTAATTCTGAAGAGATAAGACTTGCTTTGTCCACCCCATTAAAAGAAATTGTTGAAGCCACTAAAGTTACTTTGGAGAGAACTCCTCCTGAAATCGCGGCCGACCTTATTGAAAGAGGCATTGTTCTTTGCGGTGGCGGGGCATTATTGAGAGGCTTGGATAAACTAATTTCAGAGGAAACCGGCTTGGCCTGTTTTGTTGCCGATGATCCTTTAACTGCGGTTGCCTTGGGAACAGGTAAAATCATTGAAGATCCAAAACTTTTAAAGAAACTTGCTCTTGCATCTACCTTCTAAAATAAAATTCAATCACATAAGTGTCATTTTTTTTTCTTTGGTTGTCGTCTTTTTGCCATTTAAAAAAACAATTCAATATATTTTCGTGTCAATATCAAAATCCTCGTTCCCTCCTTCAAAAGAAAAGTATATTACTAAAATTAAAAAAATAGAAAAAGAAAATTTGTTGCTTTCGTTAAAATTTAAACAGTTTGATTATCTAAAAGATGAAAATAAAAAACTGCGTAAAGCGCTAAAACTAAAAAAAGAAAAAGCAATAGATTTAATAGGAGCTAACGTATTAGCTTTTTTACCCTCAAGCTGGAGACATCTAGCTATAATAAACAAAGGTTCAAATGACGGGATAGAAGACGGACAGTTCGCGATAGATGAAAATGGACAGCTTTTAGGTAAAATAATCGAAATTGAAAAAACTTCCTCTTGCCTCATACTTATTGATGATCCTGAATTTACTACATCCGTATTTATAGCAAAAAAAGCTTTCGGATTACTTAGAGGCAATTTAGTAGGAGCTAAAATTTTGTACATTGAGGACGGAAGTGAAATAAAAAAAGGCGATAATGTTTGGCTAAAAATCCCATCTATTAATTTACCTATAGAAATCGGCGAAATAAAAAAAGTTAAAAATAATCAAAACAGTTTGTTTTGGGATATTGATGTGAATTTGTTTGCTAAACATTCTTTTTTTGAAAAAATTTTTATCATAAAATGAAAAATCTTAATTTTACCTTTTTATGTTTTCTTTCGATACTTTTTATAATGGATTTGATTAATCCATTCGGCAAAACATTGGCTGTTGAATTTCTATTTATAGGTATAATTAGTATTTCTTTACTAAAAAACAATACAAATCCGATAATTTTATGCATTTTTTTTGGTTTCCTAAAAGAATGTTTTATCCCCCAATCAAAATCACTCAGCGTAATAGAATTTCCAATAATTTGTTTGATTATTCAATATTTTAAATTTCGCTTGTTTTTTACAGATAAAAAAACACACAACTTGACAATAAAAAGTCTCATTATATGTGTCTCATTAATTATCCATATTTTGTTAAATTCGTTATCCTTAGGAATACTTGCACCAATGTTATATTTACAATTTTTTATTCAATCTTTTCTAATTGCAATCGTACTTAACTTTTATTTCGAAAAATTGGTACCCTCATGTTCTACCATTTTTTAACAAATTATATGCTTCAATATACTTTATTTTTGAAATAACAATTTTATCGTAAAATCTTATGAGAAGATCTAAAAAATATACAAACAATACTGAACTAAACTTTTCTTTAGGACTTTTACAAAAATTATATCTTTTAGGATTTCTAATCCTTATAGGAGTTTTATTCAATTACCAAATAGTAAAAGGCAATTATTATTCTAAAAGAGCAAAAAACAATTACGTAAGAGTAATACCTTTACGGGCGATGAGAGGAACTATCTTCGACCGTAACAATATTGCGATGGCTTATGATAAAGCCATCTTTAATATCAGCGTAATCCCTTACCAAATACGCGGCAAAAAAAAAGTATTGTTTAATGATTTATCAAAATTTCTAAATTATGATTTAAAAATAATTAATAAAAACTATAAAAAAAATATTCTTAGTTTATTCAGCCCTGTTGATATTATTATAAATATTGATAAACTTTCTGCTTTGCAATTAAAAGAAAAATTCAAAGATATTGTTTTAATTAACGCCCAACCGCAAAGATATTATCCTTATCCTTATCAAAACGCCCATATATTAGGGTATGTAAAAGAAGCTACTTCTTTTTATGATAAATTAAAAAAATATGGTTATAGCCCTCTTGAACGCGTAGGTTTTTTTGGAGTAGAACAATACTATGATGCTTATCTGCGGGGGGAGGACGGAGGAGATCTTATTGAAGTAGACGCAAAAGGAAGAATAGTCGGTTTTTTAGGTAAACGTTTTCCAGTAAAGGGCAAAGATATCTATCTAACGATAGATAACCGTATTCAACAAATAGCAAAGGATTCAATGGGGGAAAAAAAAGGTGCTCTTATATTTATGGATTCAAATTCCGGTGAACTTATAGCTCTATATTCTAATCCGTCTTTTAATTCTAACGCCTTTATTACAGGTAAAAATACCGGCAAATTTCTTACTAATAAAAATAGCCCTTTATTAAATAGAGCGATTCAAGCTGCTTTTCCTATAGGCTCCATATTTAAACCTTTAATGAGTATTTTCGCGTTAGAAGAAAAAAAAATACTTCCGTCAACAACATTCCATTGCAACGGACAATTAACATTAGGGTCAACTAAATTTCGCTGCTGGAGTGTTCATAATGACGAGAATTTATATGAAGCTTTGGCTCATTCATGTAATGTATATTTTTATAATGTCGGATTAATCTTAGGACAAAAAAATATTTCTAAATGGTCTAAAAAATTCAAACTTGATGCTTTAACAGGTATAGACCTTCCTTATGAAAAAAAAGGATTATGTCCAAATGCTAACTGGAAACAAAAAAAATTTAAAAAACGTTGGTATCCCGGTGATACGGTTAATCTTTCAATAGGTCAAGGATACATGCTTGCTACGCCGTTAGAAGCGACTGTAGCAATTAATTCTATTGCTAATAAAGGGTATTTGGTCATTCCTCACATTTTGAAAGGGGTTGAACAAAATAATACTTCTTTATCAAGTAAAACATATTTAGGTATTTCAGAAAAAAATATAAATATCGTTAAACAAGGTTTAATAATGACTGTTTCCGACAAAAACGGAACGGCTAAGATGTTAGAACCCTTAAAATTAAATATTGCAGGTAAAACAGGAACAGCCCAAACAAGAGGTAAATCTCATGGCTGGTTTATTGGATTTTTCCCTTACAATAAACCAAAATATACAATATGTGTTTTTCTCGAAAATGGGGGTTCCAGCCATGAGGCTTTAAATGTAGTTTATAAATTCCTTAAAACAATAAATTCTCAAAATCTTTTCGAAAAATGATAAATTTTAACAATATAAAAATTAAATTAAGCGGTATAAAAACAATTATTTTATGTTTATTGTTCCTTAACTTATTAAGTATCAGCTGTATTTTCAGCAGCTTACATCAGGGAGGAGAATTTATTGGTAAATCTCTCCTTATAAAGCAAATTATTTGGATCAGTATTTCATGGATATTTTTAATTTTTTTTTCATTGGTAAATTATAGGATTTACTACAATTTTTCTTATATCATTTATTTTGCTAATATTATGTTACTGCTTGGGGTTTTGACTTTTGGGAAAACAATGATGGGAGCTCAACGATGGATATCATTTTTGGGCTTCACATTCCAGCCTTCAGAATTATCCAAAGTGGCTATAATAATTCTTTTGGCCCATATTTTTTCTTTAAAATGACAAAAAAATTTTTTGAATTCTTTTATACTTCCTTTAGTATTAACAGTCCTAAATGCTTTACTTATCTTCAAACAACCGGACTTAGGTACCTCCTTAATTTTAATTTTTATTTTTTTAGGTATGGGTTTATTCTCTAAAATAAATAAAAAATATTTTATTGGGTTTATGATCCTAGGAGTAATAATATCACCTTTTGCTCTAAATTCTCTTAAAGATTATCAAAAAAAGAGGTTAACTGTATTCTTAAACCCAAATATTGACCCTCTAGGGTCAGGATATACTATTATTCAGTCAAAAATAGCTATTGGTTCAGGAAAATTGATGGGGAAAGGATTTCTTGCCGGAACTCAAAATCAATTTAATTTCCTCCCAGAACGTCACACTGATTTTATAGTCACAATAATCGCAGAAGAATGGGGATTTATTGGTATTATTTTTTTACTATGGCTTTATTGGTTAATTTTAAAAAAAATATTAAATAAAGCTTCTACCTTAAGAGATCCCTTTGCATATTTTATTTGTCTAGGTATAAGTTTTTTATTTTTTTCCCATATATTTATCAATATAGGAATGGCCCTAGGCATTTTACCCGTTGTTGGGCTTCCTTTGATTTTTTTAAGTTATGGAGGAACAAATCTTTTAATAAATTCGATTTCAATTGGTATATTCTTTAATATTTGCAGAACTCAGAGGTGAAACGAGGGGTGAAAGACA
>JAUVUO010000115.1 GCA_030601015.1 Candidatus Omnitrophota bacterium
CATTAATTAAAATGTTCAGCTTCTTTTTGATAATCAAATCTAAAATCTCTTCAGCCCGCTTGATGTCATGGGTAAAACAATCGTCTAAAATATCAATTTGTTTAACCCCATATCTTGATATAAGCATCTCGATTTCTTCAACAACTTTATTTGCTGAAAATGCTCTGAATTTTCTCCCGAAAACATTTCTGCTGCAAAATGTACAACGATAAGGGCACCCCCTGCTTGTAAATATACTGGCCATTGGGACTTTCCTCATTCTTGAACGATATAAATTAAGCGGAAGCAGGTCATGAGCAGGAAAAGGAATCTCGTCAAGATTCTGGATCATATCAACAGATTCATTAACTATAGGTTTCTTTTCCAAATTCACCCACGCTATACCCTTGATTTTAGATAAAGATACGCCTCTGCAGATTTCTAATATAGTTTTTTCTCCTTCACCTATCACAACAATATCCGCCTTGGATATTTTTAATGCATGAATCGGGTCTGAAGATACAAACGGGCCTCCAAGACAAACGTCCATACCTGTTGCTGCTTTAATCCACAAAGACAGCTCTACCCCTCTTTTAGCGGTAACCACATTTAGACTAATTCCAACCAAATCCGGTTTATATGAAGACACTATACCGGTTACTTTTTCATTGTTTAGCTTTAATATATTAGCATCAACTATTTTTACTTGAATATTATTATTTCGTAGCACAGAAGCAATATAAGCAAGGCCTAACGGGGGATAAACGGTTGCTTTCTGTATCCCCTGGGCACCTTGAGGATAAGGATTTACTAATAAAATTTTTTTGTATTTCATTTTTGCTTTAAAATGCTAGGTAACTAGCTTCCCCGAGTATATAAAACTTCTTCCACTTTTTCGCATTTTCAAACATCATATCACATTATAAATAATCACGGCTGTCTAATTAAAATATTTCCTGTTCCCGTCGACCCAGCTAATCATCCTTCTTATTCCTTCCATAGAACTAATTTTGGGTTCCCAGCCTAACTCTTTTATTATTTTGGTAAGATCTGAAATATAAATTTTTTGATCGCTGGGCCTCCACTTACTAAAAGTAATTTTAGCCCTTTTACCTGTTTGCTTTTCTAAAAAATCTAAAAATTCCAATAAAGATGTGGTATTATCCGGGCCGCCACCAATATTGAAAACCGCATGCCTAAGATCGCTTTCTATAAATAAATCATAAGCTCTAATTAAATCATCCACGTAAAGAAAGTCTCTTACTTGTTTTCCATCTCCATATATAGTTATAGGCTTACCGGCTAAAGTGGCGATTACAAACCAAGCCGCCCAACCTTGATCTTCAAAACCAAATTGCCTTGTTCCATAAACACAGCTCATTCTAAAAACTGCGGTTTTCATACCGTAAATATGGGCATATTCCTGAACATAGATATCGCCCACATATTTACTTACACCATACGGGGTATGCCCACAATGGTCTATCGGCATTTTTTCCGAAATACCTTTTAATCCATTATAATGATAACGAGTATTCAATTCACTTAAAGAAATTTTATCTACATTTTCCCCATATACTTTATTAGTAGAACAATAGATAAAGACTGCGTTAGGGCAAATATTTCGTGTGTTTTCCAAAAGATTTAACGTTCCGAAGGCATTTATACTAAAATCCTCCCTGGGCTGCCTTATCGAAGAAGGAATTCCCGGCTGAGCTGCCGCATGAATAATTATATCTACACCATCGCCTAATGTATCCCGGACTTTCTTTTCGTCTCTTATGTCGCCTTTTACCCTCTTAATATTGGGATACTTTGCTAAATAACTCCAATTATATTCTACGCTTTTTTTCGAATAACCGAAAATTTGCGAGCGCATCAAATTATCAAAAGCAATAACTTTGTTGCCTTTCTTAGCATAATACTCCGCCGCATGGCTTCCTATAAAACCTGCACCACCTGTTATTAGCACCTTTTTACCCATTTTCATTTCCTTCAATCAACATTAATGCATTATTAAAATTTAAGATTTCCTATTTTTAATGGCTTTAGATTGTTTTCTATTCCTCAAATATTTCTCACCAAACACCGCAAGCAATCAAATAAGTTTACTATAACGTTTAATTTAGACTCTCCATATTGTCGCTTGAACTCGTAACTGGGCATTTCGAGAATATTCTTTTTTTCTTTTAAAAGCTTGATGGTTATCTCCTGCTCAATCGCAAAACGAGGTTCTTTCAAGTCTAATCGTTTTGCAACATCTACCTTAATTGCACGAAATCCATTATGAATATCTGTTAATTTTACCTTCCACATCAAGTTAATAAAAGCTGAGCTTATGATTACTCCGGCTAATCTTATTATTTCTGCAAAAGTAGTGAATTGCTCACCGCTTCCACCCATGATTCTAGATGCAACAACCATATCTGCCATACCATCAACGATGGGCTTTAATAATTTAGGAATATCTTCACTTTTATGAGAACCATCAGCATCAATAAATAGAATAATATCACTTTTGATATAATCAATAGCGAACTTAATTGCGAAACCTTTACCAGGCCTTCTCAAATTCGGCAATACTTTTACACCTTTTTGCTCTGCAATTATCCGTGTATTATCAGTAGAATGGTCATCAATAACCACAATCTCGGTGCCATAAGGCTTTACTGTATCGATCACAGTCTCTATAGTATTCTCCTCGTTCCTTGCAGGGATAACTATAGTTACTTTTGGATATATATCCATTATCTATATTATTTTTTAGATTTACCTTATAATTAAATATTAATTTCGATTTAAAGCATAAATATAAACTTTTAACTCTCCATATTCCAACTCTTTTATAATTATGTAGTTTTTAAGGAGAACAAAAAGCTTCTTGAGATCTACTTTTTCTTTATCGCTTTTACAAAATCCATTCCAAATATTAACAATATCATTGCTACTATTTTCCCTTATTAATCCGGATTTACGCAAACTATATTTAAATTTTTCATAATTATTATCTAAGTTTTCGGAAGAAATTAAAATATCCAAATTGCCGGCTTGGTCAATAAATTTATGAGGAAAAACACAAAAACTCATAATATCATAAGGGTATTGGTCCATCTTGATAAATAATGATATACTTTCTAACGATAAAGGTAATTTGTTATTGCTAAATAATCCCACTATGGTTTTATTGCTATTTTTTTCTTTCCCCAACTCTTTTATAACTTTAAAAATATCCCGAAAGACATCCTGGAATAATATAAAATCCCGAGATGCCTTTTGGGGTTTAAAATGTACTCCACAAAAACTAGTAGGATTATTAGATAATAATTTGATTTCCCCCATAAACGAATGAACGCTTATTTCTTTCGATTCAGAATAACTTGTAGAAAATACGGTAATTATTCCATAAATAATGATTAAAGCGATAAGAAACAATCTTACCCATGTTCTTTTTATATTTTGAATAGCTAAAGATGAAATTACCGCAGCTACCGGTAATATCGGTGAAGTGAACCGTACATCTTTATATCTTATCCAAGTGAAAATAAAATAAGGGGCAAATACACTCAATAGCAAAAAATATTTATATTTTATCTTATGTCTTATTACATAAATAATGCCTGCTAAAAACATCAGGAAAAAAATAAAGGTTGTCTGGCTATTAATCATTTCAACTATATAAAATGTAAATGATTTTAATGTAAATATTTCATATGGAGCTAGATCTGCCGTTTCAGTAGAGAAAATCGAAACAAAGATTCTAATCATATCTTTAATATTCGGAATATACCAACAACACATGATTAAAAAACTAAAAAATAATGGCCCTATTATATGCTTTTTCGCATTTTTAGAAGTTTCGCTGATTTTTCTCAAATTATAGGTCTCGATTAATATAAATCCCAGAGGAAATGCTAAAAATAGTATAAATGTGACTTTTGTAAGCATCCCCAACCCTAATGATAACCCAAAGAGATACGAAATACCCTTATTTCTAAAGTTATCTGTATATAAAAGTAAAGAAATGCTTAGCGTTACCATTGCACAAAGCGCAAAATCAAGCATGAACACTCTTGAAAGCCCAAAGATTGCCGGGTAAGAAGCAACAATAAATGCGGAAAGCAAGCCTGTAATTTTATTTCCCAATTTTTCGCCTATTTTATAGGTTGAAAAAATTAAGATTATAAAATATAACCAGTTTATCGCAATAGCAATTTTATATGACGTCCCTAGAATAAAATATAAGATAAGTGACGTATAGTGAAAAAAAGGAGGGTAGTAATTATGCATTTTAAAAAAATTTGACCAATTTTTCAAAGACAGAGAATTAATTAGCTCATAATAATCCAGGCTGACACAAAGATGCTCCGCATCATCGCTATTAGGAATATAGTTATCCATCTTTACCCAGACAAAATTATTAATAATATGAAAGAGTACAAGAATTAATAATAATAAAATTGGATAGAGTTGTTGTTTCCGTCTCATCCTACCTATTTATTTTGTTAGCTGTTTCTTTGCTATTTATCATGTTTCTTCGTTAAACTAATTATACTACATTCCAGTTGGCTACTACTAATAACGGGAACAAATTTATACTCTTTAGATAAATCATCCAATAAATCCCGGACTAAATAAGAATGAGTTCCTTCCGGGTCTTTTTCCATCTTCGCTATAATATCTGAAACTTTTATTTCCTTTCGCTGCTCCTTAAAAACTACCGGACTAAATAATAAAAGTACGCTTTCCTTTTTCCCCGCCAACATACTTAACTGTCTATAATAATCAGGGTCTCCTTGAACCCTGTAATTTGCCCGCAGCATAATCTTTACATTATTCCCTGTTAATTGGTTAAGATAACGAATATTTTGATAAAAATAATTATACTTACTCGTTAATAATATCAACACTTTCTCATCGTTATAGTGTTGTTTTAAAAACATAAACTGTTCGTATCGTTCATCATTTTTATAATCACATAAAGGCATAATGCCATATATAAGGTTATTGCCTATAAGCATAATTAACAACCCTTCAATAGCTTTATTAAATATCGCCAGTTTTTTAACATTGCTTCGTAAGCG
>JAUVUO010000088.1 GCA_030601015.1 Candidatus Omnitrophota bacterium
AAATGATTCATATTTTTATAGGAACAAAAGCTCAGTTTATAAAAATGGTGCCTGTGATGATGGTACTTAATAAAAAAAATATTAACTTTAATCTTATTGATTTAGGGCAGCATTCTCTTCTAACCAGGAAATTGAGAGATGAATTTGCTATAAAATCTCCTGATGTCTATGTTTCTCAGGGAGAAAATATTTCCAGTTTATTTAAAGGTTTAGCTTGGTGTTTGCTGATATTTTATAAAGGGATTAAAAAAACATGGGTTCAGGAAAAAGTATTTTTAAACAAAAAAGGTGTATGTTTGATACACGGGGACACAGTTTCAACGCTTTTAGGATTATATTTGGCAAAACGAGCGGATATTAAGGTGATACATATAGAATCGGGCTTGAGGTCTTATAATTATTGGGAGCCTTTTCCTGAAGAGATTTTAAGATTGTTAATAATGAGATTCTCAGATCGGCTGATAGCTCCTTCTGAGTGGTCTTTAAATAATCTAAAAAAAATGGGGTTAAGAGAAAAGTCAACATTGATTTCCGGCAATACATCACTTGAAACAAGTATGTGTAGTCTTGATAAAAAAGTTGAATTGGAGTTTAATATAGATAAATTTGCTTTAATTACCGTGCACAGAATGGAGAATATTTTATTGAAAAGGCGGATGCAAATGGTTGTAGAATTAATAAAGAACATTTCTGATGAATTGTCCATAGTTTTTGTCCAGCATCAACCCACAATAAAACAATTAAAAAAGTTTGGGCTTCAGGGAAGACTTGAAAAAATAAAAAATGTTTATTTTTTCAAGATACTTTCTCATAAGCATTTTATTCATTTGCTTAATAGATGTGAATTCGTGATTACGGATGGGGGGAGTATACAGGAAGAGAGTTATTATTTAGATAAACCTTGTCTTTTGTTGAGAAATTGTACGGAAAGAATAGAAGGGTTAGGAGAGAATGTGGTTTTATCTAAATTTTGTAAGGATAAAATCAGAAATTTTATTGATAATTATAAAAATTTTAAAAGAAAAGAATGTATAAAAAAAAATATAAAACCATCGGAACAAATCATAAAGTATCTGGATATTTAATTTACGAACAGACTTTTTAGGTAGCGTCAAAAGGGTTATGGGAAATTGGATGAAAAATTAAAGAATCTATTACACCTGTCTGCCGGTAGGCGGGAAGCTCACAGAGGGCACAGAGTGAAGAATAATGAATTAACGAAAAAAGTTATCGGTTGCGCGATAGATGTTCATGAAGCACAAATTTTTTTAATCAATGAGACTTAATCTTTTTCGAAGGAAAAGATTGTTGCCGAATTGGCCCTGAGAGGCCAAAAGGGGCCGAAGGGCCTTGGGTTTAATTCCCCTCAGCTTGCTGAGAGGCTGTTATCCAGGAGGAATACTTTCGATACCCTGTAGTTTGCTGCAGGGTACTTCATTAATGCTGAAGGATAAAATATGGGCGGAGATAGAATATTACCGGAAAAAATAAAATCTCAAGGAGAATATTATCTTTATTTGAAAGAGGTATTTACATATGATTGGTGCAGACGCTTTTTATCTAAGAATAGCTGCTGTTTAGATGTGGGGTGCGGGGAAGGTTATGGTTCAAAAATGCTTTCACCTTTTGTTAGCAAAATTATAGGTATTGATATAAATAAAAAGATAATAAAACGTGCTTATGAAAAATATGGAAGCAAGAAATGTTTTTTTAAATCGTATAATGGTAAGCAGCTGCCCTTTTTAAAAGAAACTTTTGATGTTGTTATTTCTTTTCAAGTAATTGAACATATTATAGATGATATAGCATTTATTTCTGAGATTTACCGAGTCTTAAAACAAAAGGGAATTTTTATACTTACAACACCTAATAAGCTTATTAGGTTGCCGGGCAAAATAAAACCCTGGAATATTTTTCATGTCAGGGAATATAATTATGAAGATTTAAATAAAATTCTTAAACCTGTTTTTAGAGAGGTTAGGGTTTATGGGGTATTTGCTTGTGATAAAATAAAAAAAATTGAGGATAAACGAATAAAAGAAAATTTAAAAATAATTTCTTATGATTTTTTAAATCTAAGGAGGGTGATTCCGCTTTTTATCTTAGTGTTTGTTGTCAAATTTATTAATTATATAAAAAGCTTTAGAAGAGAGGATAATATAGGTTTGGAAAAGATTGAAGATATCTCTTTGCTTTATGAAATAAAAGACGGAGTTCAAAAGGAATCATTGGATATACTGGCAATAGGTAAAAAATAAATATTTTATGAATATTTTTTTTGTTTTTTTTAGTCTATTTGGGTTTGCAATCCTTAATGCTATAATTTTTTTTATTTTATGTAATAAAAATATAAATTTCAAGGAGACTTTAAAGTTAACAATTCTAGCCTCGGCTTTGAATAAACTTTTTTTTACCGGATCAGGATATTTGGCATCAAGTTATCTTTATCGAGATGAAAATATAACATCTTCTAAGATTTTTACAGCTTTTTTATTTTTAGAGTTTTTTTCTGTATCATTTTGGATATTTTTGGGTATTTATTTTGGCGCCGAGTTAGTAATAAGGCTGCCGATTATTTTAGTGTTAGGTGTAATTGGATTTTCAATAATGGTTTGGGTAAAAAAAAATAAGTTTGGTTTAATCTTAAAAGATTTTCTAATTCATTTTAGAAATATTGGAAACAGATTGTTTTTGATTATGCCTTTTGTTCTTTTGAATATGGCGGTTTATGCGATATATTATTTTTTTCTTTTTAGGTGTTTTAATTTTTATTTAGATGTAACAGGTATTATAAAGATTGTTGCGGTGTCTTTTACCCTAGGGTATTTGTCATTTGCTCCGGCAGGAATAGGCTTTAAGGATACCGGATTAGTTTTGCTTCTAATTGGACAGGGAATTGCTTTGGATGGGGCTATAATGTTTGCTTTGGCAGACAGGTTGATAGTAACATTTTTTTGGGCCGGTTTAGGTAGTCTAGTAGGATTTGATTTGATTAAAGAAGAGTTTAAGAAAAGATTTAAGAGAGAAAAATATTAATTATGAGCCATCGTCTATTGTTCATTAGCTGTTTCATTGTTCCTGCCAGCTTAGCGAAGAAGGCTGAAAAAGAAAAGTTCCACTGGGAGGATCAATTCTGTTTGCACTATAGTTTATTAAAATTCGGCCGTCCAGGATTACATTATTGCCATAAACAGCCAAACCGTTTAAGTAATTTAATGTAACTGTTCCTTGTTCAGAATATATTAAGCCTCTAAATATTCTAGTATCTCTTTTTTTATTTTCAGTATTACCTTCAGGTGTATCTAATGATATTATATCGCCTGTTTTTGTTGCTAAACTGGGATAATTTTTTTCTCCGGTTTTTATTGTCATCTTTATTTGTTTGTCTCCACTTATTAACACGTCTCCTTCGGTAATAACATACATATTCTTAAGAGTAATTTTACTTATATTAACATCTATTATCAGACCGCTTTTTATGTAATGAGTTTTAGAAGAACCACTCCCTTCATTTTTATAAAATCTTTTAACTAATTTTATTTGATCAGAATCCCAATCATCGTTAATATTTCTGTCTAATGAGGCTTGTTTCCCTCCGGCACTTACACTTTGGATAACGGCCCAATCGGTATCATTCCAGGTTCCATGAGTTATATTTCTTACTGCTTCATCAACCATACCGGTAAAGAATCCGTTTACTGTAACATTTAAAGTGTTTCCTGAAGAACTATCTAAAGCAGTTGCTGTTATAGGATCCGGCTGCCAGATTATATCCGCGTTAGATTCAAAATAGGCCATGTCAATTGTAGGATATGCTCCTGGGCTAATAAGTGTTCTGTCGTCTCCGGACTTTCCGTCGGGCATAATTGGAATAGGGCTGGGGTCGTAATCTTGGCCTATTTCATTAAAAACCGCATCCCCATCGCCATTGTAATAGGCAGCCTGAATATTTCCTTCTATTGAAGAATTCGGGTGCATAAGACTCCAGTCAAAATTATTTTTTGCTTTCAAACAGGATGTTAAGCCGCCTATGACTATGCTGGAAATTAATTGCCGTTCGGCACGGGGGTTCACTTGATTAGGCACGTATCCATAAGTTTCAACTATTGTATCTCCGTCTTCGCCCACAATCGGATCTCTGCATATAACCCTGTATTCACCATAGGCAAGAGTATGGGTTTGCCCATTACCGGTTGTTCTGAAACTGGAATCTTCAGTCAATTCTTTTAATGCCCATTGCATAGCGGATTCAGATAAATATAAAGCTCTTTCAGAATCAAGATGGCGGGCATTTATATCTAGATTAGCAGAGATAAAGTTGGCAACAGTATTACCAACCAGGCCTATAATTATCATTATAAAAATAACAATAATTAAGATTACCCCTTTCTTTTGTTTGTAATTAAAAATTTCTTGGGTAAATTTCATAATGTAAGTTTAAAGATTCTTCTCCTTCATTTAAAGTTAATTCTAATCGTATTCTATATATTTCTGAAATTGTAGTTGTTGAATTATCATTTTTATCAAAATAGCTAAATTGAAAGGCAGTTAAATTGCCTAAAAGGATATTCGAATTGTCAAAAGTTCCGTTTGAGTCTTCATCTCTTTCATAAATTAATTGGTTTCCGGAGAATATATAACGTATGCCTACCTCATCAGTGCCTTCCATTTTCAAGAAATAAAAAGAATTTGGTGTTGCGTCTTTTATAGGTTCTTCTGAGCCTGCGCGTCTTTTTATTTGACGAATATTTCTACCCGTATTGATTAATCCTAATCTTGCTTGGTGGGCTATTTCAGTCCGAAATGATAAAAAATTCCATATATCCATAGTTTGGCTAATAAAAAAACCAAGGCCTACAGATAAAATGCCGATAAGAGTCATTACAATTATTAATTCTACTAAAGTTACTGCTTTATGTTTCAATGAAGAATATTTTTTTTTTATGAATAATCTAATTAAAAATTTCATTTTAAAAGTTCCGGTTTTAATAATCACTTATAAGTGTAACCAAATCCAAAGTGAATGAAGGGGATTTGGTAATAGAAACAGTTATTTTTTTATAATCACAATTGGGGGGGCAAGCGGCCGGTTCCCAAATAGATCCATTTAATTCCGCGAATTCAATAGAAACTGTCCTTTGATGTCCCGGCGCGGGAGAATCTGTGCCTGATAATCCATCCACCTCACTAAAAGATTTTGATTTTATTTTTTCCATCATTTCTTGAGCATAAAATGTTGCTGTAGCTGTATTTTCCGAAAGGGCAATGCTTTGAGTTACTTCCGATAAAAGTTTTAAAAGGCCGGATACAGCTACTCCCAAAATTACAATAGATAAGATAAGTTCAATTAAAGTAAAACTTTTTTTTTGTAAAGATAAAAATTTTATATTCAGGCTCATTGGAAAGTGATCCTCCCTGTTTGAGGTGTAACATTAATTGTTGCAGTTTGTCCTTTACAGTTTAGCATTATCGTTCCGGCAGTGGATAGAATATTGTCATTTATATCTTTAGGTATGCCTTGCCAATCATACTTTAAGGTATTTGTTCCTCCAAAATCAGCACTGGAAATACTAACTCCGGAAAAAGATGATGTGTCTAAATCCAAAAATAAGTCTTGCCGGGTATAAGGGTCTTTTAATACCTGCCAGGAACTGTCATCCCAAGAATAAGCAGTGTAAATGTTATTAATAGGATCAAAGATTAACCTTGTATCTGTGTGTTTGGAGATTGCAATATTTTGAGAATATCTTAAATCGGAAATGATTTTTTTTCCCGCTCCCTGAAGTTTAATGTTGTTATGGATTTCTAACCGGGGTAGAGTCACAGCAGTCAAAATACC
>JAUVUO010000031.1 GCA_030601015.1 Candidatus Omnitrophota bacterium
AAAAAAAATCACTGTACTCTATAACAAATCACTACTGGCCAATTTTATCTTATCTTATTATTTTAGCTGTAATAAAAATTAAAAGATCAGTTTTTTCTAAAGTATCGCCTTTACTGCTAAAGAAGAAACCTAATAAAGGTATATCACCCAAAATAGGTACTTTTTTCTTAGTCTTAATTTTATTTTCCGAGATAAGACCTCCAATAGCCAATGTCTGGCCATTATCAATTATAACTTTAGTTTGTACACTACGAGTAGCATAAATCGGCCTCTCGCCATTGGGTCCTGTAGAACCTATAATCTGTTCAATCTTGGGATTTATATCAAGAGAAATATAATTTTTATTTTGAATAGTAGGAGTAACAATAAGTCCTATTCCTACTTTTTTATCGCTATAACCAGAAATAGTTTGATTCCCTGTTTCTTTACTAAAGGTATATTCTGGTATAGGGACAGTTTGACCAACAAAAATTTCTGCTTTTTGGTTATTTAAAGTAAGAACCTTAGGATTAGAAATAATATTAGTATCAGACGTTGAATTTAAGACTTCCAAAACAGCCTGAAACTGAGAAAAGTTTAAAGTTCCAAAAAGAAAATTACTAGCTGAAGCTTCCGGAAAACCAGAAGCTAATTTATGCCACGTTTTTTCTTCTGTAGTAGTAGTAACATTTCCAGTACTATCCGTAGTTGTTGTAGTAATTTTTTCCAAATCACTAGGCACACTTACTCTTGGAAACATTTTAGTCCCTGTGCCTTTAATAGCATCTGTAAAAGGAAAAGTCGTCGGCCTCGAGGAACCGGCAGCAGCTATTTTCAAGTTCCAGTCAATTCCTAATTTTTCTGTTTTCCCTAAACTTATTTCAATCATTTTTGCTTCTATTAAAACCTGTTCAGTCATTATATCTAACAGTGATAATGTCTTTTCTATTTTTGCCAAATTAGATTGAATATCGGTTATAACTATACTATTAGAATTGGTATTAGAAGTTATTTTTCCCCTAGAGGTTAAAAGATTTGTTAACACATCCAAAACATCTTCTACTTTCACAAAATTTAAAATAAATACCCTGGTATCTAAAGCTTCAATCTCTTTAGCTTCTAAAGCCTTTTGCCGTTTCTCAGCTAAATTTTCAAATGTATCTACTAAAATAATGGTATCGCCAATCCATTCATATCCGTAATTATAAGTTTTTACAATCGCATCCAGAGCAGTTACCCAATCAACACTTTCTAAATTTATACTAACCGGCCCTGTTACACCCGGGCCGACCACAATATTTACTTTCCCCCCATCCTTAACAGCTTTTTCCGCTATTGATTCTAAAACTATTTTAATATCTGTATCCTTAAACTTTATAGACGAAATTATACTCTCCTGAGCCCAAACAACATTAGAGAATAAAATACAAATACAAAAACTCAATAAAATCAGTTTTCCTTTTCTTTTCATTCTTCCTCCAGTTTTAAGGTAGATATTTCTTTATCTTTTTTTAAGACCACTTTTTTTTCCTCTATCTCGATAATTTCATATAAACCAATTTTATCACCAATCCGCAAGACTTCATCATTAATTATAGCCAATGATTCCCCATCAGCATAAACTATACCTTTTAAAGCCAAACCTTTAGCATCTACCTCCTCATAAATCAATATAAGGCCGTTTTTGTTAATTAAAGGCGCAAAAGGGTCCCTATCTTGTTTAGTATAAGGATATACCAATTCTTTTGACAAAACATATTTCATGTTAGCCATTAATAAAAAAACGCTTACCAATAATATTATTTTTCTTCTACCAATCCGCATATTTCCATCTCAATAAAGTTATCTTTATCCTCAGGGGATATTTCTAAACTTTTTATTTCAAAAAAATATTTACTGCTTTGAAGCTGGTCTAAAAAATTAGCGAAATCATGAAAATTACTTTTAGATTTAATTCTAATAGGCAAAAGCTTAAATTCCTCAAGCTTTGCTGATGGGTACTCCTGGAGATGCCCCGGTAAAATAGTTTTAATTTTTACTCCGCAATCTTTACTTTTTGACGATATAAATGATATTAAAGTAGAGGATTGCTTATACAAAATAGATTTATTATGAATCTCTTCTATTTTCTTACTCAAATCATTTCTCTTAGACACATATATCTTTTTATTAGGCCAGTCTATTTCTATACTTTTGATTTTTTGAGAAATTTCATTATTCTTTTTATTTAAAGTGACAATTCTCTTTATTCCGGCCGGCAACAATACTACGGCCTCAAATATAAGGAATAACGAGGCCGTTAAAAAAATAATTAATTGTTTGTCTATCTTTATTTTTCGCATTTCACACTGAATTTCAAAACTTCAATCCCGTTAAATTTGACTTGCTCCGACTCTGTCATATTAACATTTTCAAATTTAGATTTGAAATATTCCTGTTTCATTAAATTATTTATAAATTTGTCCACCGAAGACAAATAATCATCTTGCCACTTCACAACAAATCCTTTAAGAACCATACGTTCTCCTGTAAAACTTAATTTACTAAACCATATATTTTTGGGCAAGGCCGCGTATATCTCACCTAAAATAAGAGCAATATCATTTTTAGGATTAACAACACTTTCCAAATCTATCTTTACTTTTTCTAAATTAACAATTTCGCTCTTGATTGATTGAATTTCATTAGACTTAATTCCCCATTCATTCCATTTATTATTCTTAATATTAACATTACGCGTTTGCCCCATAATAAAAAGCTGAAGCAGCAATAGTATAGGCAAAATAAAAATAACGGATAGAATAATCAGAGGAGTAGAAGAAATTAATTTTTGTAAAAATAAACCCGGAGATTCTTCTTTTTTAGGGTTTAAATTAATAACTATTTTAGTAAATCCGTTTAATGAATTTTTTTTATTCGAAAGTTTAACCATTGTTACCCCTGATAATCAAATTTTTTTAATGAATCGTCGGTTAAAAAACAATCTCTAATATTACAAAAAATTAAACATATATCAGCCTATACGGTTAACCCAAAAATTACAGAAAAATTATCTTTAAAAGAGTTGAATTTATTCTCTGAAATGTCTTCTTTTAAACTATTCCATTTTTCTGACGGTACCTTTATAGCTTCTATTTTTGTACCTAAAAATTTCAAAAACATATCTTCTAATCCTTCAATTGAAAGCAAACCTCTATTAATAAAAAGGCTATCTATAAGTTCGCCTTTATTTACCTCAAAATAGTCAAAAGAACTTTTAAGTTCTTCGCAAAGATTAGATATATTATCCTGAGCCAAGGATAAAAATTCTTCTTTATTTTTCGATAATAAAGCCCAATTTTCTACATCATCCAGAGGTATCTCTTTAACTCTTGAGACAACTTCATAAATGTCTTTTATGCTAAATTTAATATCCCTGGTAATAAAAGGAAATCCTTTATTCAATATGCTCATTACAGAAAAATTATATCCCAAATCCAATATACAAACATTTAAATTTTTCGTTTCCTCAGGATAAGCCTCTCGGAAAAAATTAATAAGAGCTATGCTGTCTAAATTAATTTCTAATACATCTAAATTAACTTTTTTAAAACTTTCTAAAATTGGATCAATAACGTCTTTTTTAGCAACTGCCAATATGATAAATAGTTCTGAAGGATTTAATTCTTTTAACACAAAAAAATCAAAATATACTTGATTAGAAGGGAAAGGTATATATTTATTTAATTCAAAGGTTAAGACTTGCCGGATTTTCTTTTTATCCATTTTTGGGAAAGAAAAATATCTTACCAAACAAAAAGGATTTTTTATAGAAAGCTTTACCTTTCTTGAAGATATTTTTTTAGCTTCCCATACTTTTTTTAATAACGGAGGGAGGTCTCTATTCCTTTCTATAAAATAGTTCTTAGCTGTCCCTTGTTCAAAGACCAACCCTTTTACATAGTAATTATCTAAACTAATTACAGTAAAACTTTGTGATCCTTTTTCAAAAAACTTATTCTGTAGGAGGGTCATTAACACTTGCTTCTCCGCTAGAGTTATGCCTTATAATTCCGGTTTCATCCAAATAAAAATATCTTGTTCCCGTTCGGCCCAGTCTTTTTGGATTAGCATTCATAGTAAAGGTATCTTCGTCAATTCGCTGATAAACAAATAAATATCCTGATCTGGAACCGCTAACCAAAGCCGGGCTAATATATGGCGACATATCAGAAAAAGACTGAGGATATTGCTTGCCGTTGTCATTATAGTAAATAATAAAAGCTGTATGTAATGCTCTCAGATTAGAGATTGTCGTAACTTCATTGGATGTAATATTAGATCTTATCATACTGGGAATAGATATCCCTGCCAATATCATAATAACAGCCAAAATAATCATTACCTCAATTAATGTAAACCCTTTCGAGAACATCTTCATCTTCTTATTAGTTGTACTTTTTATTCCAATATATTTAATTTAATTTTATAATAGTATATATATCATATTTTGTCAATTTATCTCTTACCCGGCAGGCTGCTTTTGTTTTAGATTTAAATTTTCGCGAACCAACGAATAACTTTTTTACGATTTCCCATTTTATAATTAGCCTTGCTTAAAATTTTACTTAATTTATGTGCCGCATATGAATGGCCGCGTTATTCAATATAGATTTTTATTTGATTTGCTCAAGTTTTTTATTGCCATATATAAGATTACAGTTTAGAATATATCAATTATGAAAAAAACTTTAAACATTGTACTTGATACAAGCATTTTTGTTAATCCTGATTCCAGATATGTTTTCGGCAATAGCCCCATAGAAGCTTTTAATAATTTTTTAGATAAAGTTACCGGCAAAAAACATATCAGCTGTTATATGCCTCCTACGGTATATGAAGAATTGCTTAATTTTCTTGAATATTCCCCATCCCCGGAAAAAAATATCTTAATAACAAAAAAACCGCCATCATCATACCAATCATCTATACCAAGTATTTTTCTATATGAGTTTATAGAAGAGATGCGTTCTAGAATAAATAAAGGGTTAAGAATCGCTGAAAAATATACCCGGAAAGGCCTAAAAGAATCTGTTTATTCCAGAGAAAAAGAAGAGGCAACTATACAAAAATTGAGACAAGAGTATAGGCCTGCATTAAGAGAAGGCATCCTTGATAGTAAAGAAGACTTTGATCTGGTATTAATTTCTAAAGAAATCAATGCTTATTTGGCTACATCCGATAACGGACTTATAAAATGGGCTCATAAATTAGGTATAACTTGTATTAATTCTGAAGAATTAAAGGAGGTGATTTCATGATATTAACAAACATTGAATCTGTCCCCGGGAAAAAAATCATTGAACACTACGGCCTGGTTTCCGGCTCTACTGTAAGGGCCCGGCATGTTTTTTCAGATATGGCCGCTGGATTCAAAAATGTAATAGGCGGAGAATTAAAAGGTTATACTCAACTGCTTAGTGACTCCCGAAAACAGGCAATTCAAAGAATGATTGAACAAGCCGAGCAGCTTGGCTCAAACGCGATAGTCAATGTCAGATTTTCAACGTCTTCAGTAACTCAAGGAGCTGCCGAACTATATGTTTATGGAACAGCTGTAAAAGTACAAAATATTGAATAGGAGATAAATATGGGTGACCTATTAATACTTATGGTTATGCTTGCCGGAACTTATTTAATCGGCACAAAGGTAATAGAAAAAAACCATTATAAATCTATAGAAAAAAGAGAAAAAAACTTCCTGTTTCTTCCTGCAGTAAATTCTAAAAATGTTATAGATCAAACCCAGGGGATAGAAAGCGCGAAAATAGTTTACGGCTGCATAGTTATTTCAATTGATTTTTTTAAACAATTTTTAGGCGGTATCATAAATTTGTTCGGCGGAGAAATGACTTCTTATGAAACTGTTATTGACCGGGCGAGAAGAGAAGCTATTTTAAGGATGAAAGAAAGCTCTCCTGATGCGGATATTATTATTAATACCCGTATCGAAACTTCAACTATAGGTAATTCAAGAAAAAAAAGTGCCGGGTGCAGTGAAATAATTGCTTACGGAACCGCGATTAAATATAGAGGTTCTGTTACCGAAAAGGTAAAAAAAGAACTTGAAACAGAAAAATTGATAAAAAACAAGCAAATCGAAAAAAAAGTAAAAGAAACTAAAACAAAAAACATCGTTGAACCAATAATTAAAAATAATTTATTTGAATATATAATATTATTTACCGGAATTATCATGTTTATTTTTTTGATAGGCCTCTTTTTGAAAAAATAAATAACAAAGATATACGCTTGCTATGCGCTATGTTCCTAAAAAAATTAGAGAGAATGTAAATATTTCTTCTAAATCACCGATAAAACAACTATTATCTCTTCTTATAGCTCTTACTGGGGCCCTTTTAGTTATTTATATCCTATTAGGATTTGCAGTAAATATAATAGCCCCTAGATTACCTGAAACGGTTGAAAATAGTATAAGTAAATTCTATAAACCTATATATTTAAATAATCGAATTGGTTCAAACGAAGAAAAAAAAATACAACTATTGCTGAATGATATAACTAAAAAATTGAAATACAAACAAAAGTATCAAGTATATCTCATAAATAATGACAATATAAACGCCCTAGCTTTACCCGGAAAAACCATAGTTATTTTTTCCGGGTTACTTAAAGAACTCGATAGTGAAAACGAACTAACTTTTGTATTAGGGCACGAATTAGGACACTTCGCGAACAATGACCATTTGAAGGTTTTGGGCAGAAACGTAGTTCTTTTTACTTTATCTACAATTGTATTTGGACAAAACAATTCTTTAAATAACTTTATCGGAAGATCACTTACAAAAGCCGAAATGAGATTCTCTCAAACCCAGGAAACAAATGCCGACATTTACGCGATTAAAGTATTAAACCAAAAATATAAACATGTCGGAGGCAGTACGGATTTTTTAAAAAAGATTTCTAAGAAAATTCGCGCTCCAAAATATTCTTATTTATTCGCGACCCACCCGCATCCTGAAAACCGGATTAAGGCCATAAAAAAAGAAATTAAACAAAAAAAATATCCTGTTAAAGCAACAATCCCTTTGGATAAATCTATCAAAGATAGTTTGTCTAAAAAACTCGCCGAACAAAATTGAAGTCTCATAAATAACAACTGTTTAGAGATATTCTCTTATTATATTTTTACAATAACTGTAATGATTTCTCTGATTATATCCTGAATTGTAATAATACCGTATTCTTTATTTCCTTTTATCACTAGAGCCAAATTTTCTTTCTCATTCTTTAGCCTGGTAAAAACTTCTTGGATATTTTGATTAAACCCCACTTTCGCTATAGGCCTTATAACCGATTGCCAATTTTCTTTGGGATTATAAAATAAATCATAAATATTAATGTACCCCACAATTCTTCTATCCTTAAAAATCGGGTATCTGGTAAATTTTCGTTTGCTTAAATCCTTTAATATTGTTTCGCGGGAATCTGTATAATCAAAAGCTGATATGTTTTTCCGCTGCACACAAATATCTCTGATTTTATCCCTTTTAAACTCAAAAACTTCCTCTATAGCTTCCTTTTCTCCCCTATCCATTCCTCCTTCTTTTTCTATTTGATTAATTAACAGCTTAATTTCATCTTTAGTTACAAACAATGACTTTTTTTTAGGTTTTCTTATAAATATTTTAACTAAATATTTACTAATTATCTCTATACTTTCTACTATCGGCAGGAATATTTTTTCAAAAAAAATAATTATTTTTACTACATTACAGCTAAAATCTTCTCTTAAAAATCTACCGATATTCTTAGGGATAAGCTCAGCAAATATAACCATAAATGGGGTAAAAATAAAAGTTATCCATACGAAACTGTCTTTTACGCCAACTCTAATCAGAAAAAGAGTCAACAAACTTGAACTTAAAACTAAAGCTATATTCATTCCAACTAAAATCGTCGCTAAAAATCTTTCCGGTTTCAGAATCAATTCATATACTTTTTTGGCATTTTTATCACCTTGATTTACCTGATATCTTAGCTTATGAATACGGGATGAAATAAAACTTATTTCACTGGCAGCAAAAATGCCATGCAAAACTACAAATAAAATACAACTCAATAAATAAAAAAAATCCATTCCCCTTCCTTTAAACTATTTTAAATTTATTAATATCAATGATTACATTCACAATTCTTCTGGCTGTAGCCCGTTCTATAGTAAAAATAATATTCTTAAACTCAATTTTCTCATTTGACCGTGGAATTCTCTCCCATTTAGAAAGTAAAAATCCGGCGATGGTATCTTCATCCTCAGGGATATCCAAATTCAAAGTCATATTGACACTCTTAATCGGAGTTTTTCCTGAAACCATCCACTTGTTATTACTTATTTTCACCATAGATTCCTCTCTTTTTTCAAATTCATCATACATTTCACCAAATATTTCTTCAGTAATATCTTCAAAAGTGATTAAACCTTCCGCTCCCCCATATTCATCAAGAACAATAGCTATTCTCTCATTATTTTCTAAAAATAATTTCAAAAGATCATCTATTCCTTTACTTTCGGGGATAAACATAGGGCTGCGAAGGGAATCATGATAATCCTTATCCAAATTTAAAAAAACATCTTTGGAATAGAGTATCCCGACGATATTATCTAATGACCCTTCATAAACCGGGAATTTAGAGTGTTTTTTAGCACGCAAAACATCTAAGACTTCTAATTGACTTAATTTTGTATCAATACCTTCAATATCTATCCTGGGAATCAATATCTCACTAGCTTGAGTATCTTTAAATTCTAAAACATGGCTAATCATTTTTTCTTCTTGCTCTGAAATTTGTCCGTCTTTTTTGCTTTGAAGTAAAGTTGCTTTAAACTCTTCATCACTTAAAACTGATTTTTTAGGTTTTTTTATCATAAAACATGTAAAACTATCAACAATCTTTTCTATTGCCAGAATTATAGGATAAAAAATTTTAGAAAAAAATATTATTATAGGAGCAACAATTAAAGATAATCTACCCGCCATATGTATCGCGAAAGTCTTAGGAAATACTTCGCCTATAACAAGTATAATAATACCGCTAAAAAATACCGCCAAAAAAAAGCCGTTTTCACCTAAAGCTTTAACAAATATTGCCGTAGATAAAGACGCGATACTGATATTAACTAACATATTCCCAAAAACAATAGCCGAAAGAAGACGAAGAGGGTTTTTTAAAAGAGTTTTAACTGCTTTGGCCTGGGGATATTTCTCTGAAAGTTTATGCAATTTGAAACTGCTTAAAGAAAATATAGCAGTCTCAGACGCGGAAAAAAATGCCGACAACAAAATAAACAAAATAAAAAACAATACATTTACTATCATAAAACCCCGTCTAAGATTTCACCACAAAAAGGACATCTCCCTTTATCGAGATTATTTTGAACAATATCAAAACCCTCCCGTTGAATTAGTATTTCATGGCACTTATAACAATAAGTATTGGAGCCTTCTAAAACATTCCCTACATATACATACCGCAAACCTGCTTTTTTTCCAAGCTGACAAGCTTTTTTTAAAATTTCAATAGGCGTAGGTTCTTTGTCTGAAAATTTATAATTGGGATAAAATCTGTTTATATGCCAAGGAACATCTATCCCTACACTAGCAATAAATTCAGCTATATGACTTAACTCTTCTTGAGAATCGTTTTGGCCGGGAATAACTAATGTAGTGATTTCCACCCAAATACCCATATCTTTAGCTAATTTTATAGAATCCAAAACCGGCTGAAGGTGGCCTTTGCAAACATTAATATAAAATTTTTCACTAAAACTTTTCAAATCTATATTTATCGCGTCTAAAAACGGACTTATTTTTTTCAACGCTTTTCCTGTCATATAACCGTTTGAAACAAAAACATTATGAATACCCTTCTCTTTAGCCAGTTTGGCGGTATCATAAGCATATTCGAAAAATATAGTCGGCTCCGTATAAGTATATGCTATACTCTCGCATTCTCTTCTCCGGGCATCACGAACTATTTCAACAGGGCTGATTTTATAACCGGGAGTATCTCTTAATTGATCAGAAATTTGAGAAATCTGCCAATTCTGACAAAATCCGCATTTAAAATTGCAGCCCTTTGTCGCGATAGAATAAGATTTTGTG
Source organism: Candidatus Omnitrophota bacterium (assembly GCA_030601015.1). GTDB lineage: Bacteria > Omnitrophota > Gorgyraeia > Duberdicusellales > 4484-171 > JAGLSE01. Next base: position 10,143 of record JAUVUO010000031.1, read on the forward strand.
CCGGGATAAAAATGATACAAAGGTTTTTTCTCGATTGGGTCAACGTTATTCGCTATAATTTCCCCATAAACTAATGTGTTAAGAATACCCTCTATATTTTTTCTTACCCCGCAAACACCCACCTTAGACGGAAAAATTTTACATTGATGAGAACAAAGATTACATCGAACAATTTTATCCTCTAATTTATCATACAATATGGCTTCTTTTAACATA
>JAUVUO010000065.1 GCA_030601015.1 Candidatus Omnitrophota bacterium
AGCCGAATTGACCCTGAGAGGCCAAAGGGAGTCGAAGGGCCTTGGGTTTAATTCCCCTCAGCTTGCTGCGGGGCAGTTCATTCGGTTATCAAGCCTTATTGTTTTTAGTTTTTTGTTTTGTCCTGCCATTTACTGTTTGTTCTGCTGATCTTTATCATATACTAAAAAATAATGAAAATACCGGACAAGAATTAAGACAATTAGTTTTTGAAACAGATATATTGCCGGAGGGGATGAGGATGCTTTTATAAAAAAAAATATTGCTGATTTTAGGTTAATAGGACTTTTTGTTGGTGTGGGATTATTCAATATGTGTTACTTAAGTTATCATCTGCCGTTATTTTATTGTAAGGCTAGTGTTGATAAACTGTAAAATTTAAGTTTTTTTACCGGTTGAATACAAAGGCACATGTCTTAATTGTGGTTATCGAAAGGAGAGATTTATGAGTATTATAATACCGTGTGTTTTTAATACGGGAGATCTAGGGCTGGCGATAGGATCCGCAGTAAGTGTTGCTATGGATAATAGAGTAGATAATCGTGTAATGTATACAGCAGGGCAGGCTGTTTTAGAGATGGGGTTTTTAGGTGAAGAAGTCAAAATTGTTTATTGTATACCCCTTAGTGTCAGTTCTAAAAATGTTTTTTTTGATAGGAGATAAGGTAGGGATATCAGAGATATTCATAATTTTGACAAATTAATTAATATTGGACAGGCCTTAGGCCTATGTCATCAAATATATAATTATAGAAAACTATGATTAGAGAAATAAACGTTTTTTTAGAAATAGAATATATGGGAACTAAGTATTTTGGATTTCAAATCCAGAAAAAAAAATCCCCGGTAGAAACTACTATCCAGGGAGTTATAGAAGATTCCTTGAAGAAGCTTTTTAAGCAAGATATACGGGTAACTTGTTCGGGAAGAACCGACAGATGTGTTCATGCTAAAGGCCAGGTAATAAATTTTAAAGTAAAAACCCAAATACATTTGAATAACATAAAAACCGCGTTAAATTCATTTTTACCGCAAGATATACGGATAAAAAAGATAAAAAAAGTTCCATTGGCATTTCACGCCAGATTTTCCGCTAAATCCAAAATTTATCGTTATATTATTCTTAACAGAAAGCAGCCTTCTGTGTTTTTGAATGATTTTTCTTGGTATATAGGTGAGCCTTTGGATATAAACAAAATGAAAAAAATTTTAGGGACTTTAAAAGGTAAAAGAGATTTCTCATTGTTTGCTAAAGAGCCTAAAAAGTATAAACATTGTATCCGAACGATAAAGAATATAGGTATAAAAAAAAGAGGGACATTTATTTATATTGATATAGAAGCCAATGGTTTTTTGCGGCATATGGTTAGAAATATAGTATCTTTTTTAGTAAGTGTAGGGGTAGGTAAGGTAAAAATTCAGGATGTTCGTCTTATATTGGATAGAAATATTAAATATAGTAATAAGCCCGCTCCAGGAGGAGGGTTGTATCTATCGAAAGTCAAATATAAGTGATTTTGTTTTATAGCGAATAGAACATAAACCCGTTTAATATTGTGTTAGAAAATATTGGATATAAAGTATTTTTTAAACTTGTATCCAATAAACGTATATATAGATTTTTTCAGTGGTTATGATATAATTTAAAAATGAAGAAAGGAATTTATATATTTATAGCTGCATTAATTTTTTTTAATTATGGATGCTACAGTATTCGTAAGAAATTTATACGGAAGAAGAAATATCAAAAAGAACCAACAGTTTATATAGATTTAAAAGATTATTCCTCTCAACAGGCTGAAGGCGAATATCTTGATTATTATCTTTATGTAAAGGGGTGGTTGGATGAATTAGTTAAAGCTGTTGAAAAAGGTTTTAGCCCTAAAAGACAGAAATTAGCGGCTAATGAGGTTATACATAATTTAGAAATGGCAATGACATTTTTAAATACAGACGGGAAAAATGGAATGTATGCAATTTATGATGAATTTTTAGTAATCAGAAAAGAAATCGAGAATAATCCTATTTTCACTCAAAATGAAAAATATTTTTTATTATATAGAATGCGCAGTCTTAAACGTCAATTCGAAAAAAAATTTAACTGGGTAGATATTGAAAAATGGAAGATTTAGCTTTAAAAAATTTTATATTAGGCCCGCTTGCGAACAATTGTTATATAGTTTTTGATACTAAGTCTAAGGAAGGGTTTTTGATAGACGTATCTGCTCCTACTGAAAAGATAGATGAGTTTGTAAAAAAAGAAGGTTTAAAAATAAAATTTATTTTTTTAACTCATTCCCATTTCGACCATATTAGCGGTTTGTCCAGATATTCGGTGCCATACTATATTCATGAAAAAGAAGTGAGATTTCTTAAAGATCCCAGTTTGAATGGTTCAGTATACTTTTCTTCGCCTTTAATAATAGAAAAGCCTCCGGAGATTTGTAAGGATAAAGATATATATTACTTAGGCAAACATCCAATTGAAGTAATTCATACTCCGGGGCATAGCCCGGGTTCAATAACCATAAAAGTTAACAAATGGCTTTTTAGCGGAGATGCCTTGTTTTATGATTCTATAGGAAGAACAGACTTTTCTTATGGCTCAGAAATCACCCTGGTTAGATCTATAAAAGAAAAGCTTTTGGTATTACCTCGAGATACTCTTGTATATCCGGGGCATGGGCCGTTTACTACTATAGGCCGAGAAGTTGAGTCAAATCCCTTTTTACAATAATATAGAATATGGAAGTTTTTTTTGAAACGTTCATTGATTATCTTAAAGTGGAGAAAGGTTTATCTTACAATACCATTGATTCTTATAGCAGGGATTTACGCAAGTATGAGGATTATTTAAAAAGTTTAGGAATAAACGACCCTAAAAAGATTATTCGTAAAGATATAACCGATTTTTTATTTTATTTGCGTAAGGATATATCACCGGTCAGCATTGCAAGATATTTATCCACATTGAAAAGTTTTCATAAGTTTTTACTAAGAGAAAAAATAACTTCGACAGATCCCTCTGATCTTATAGAAACACCGAAGTTAGAACAAAAAATACCTGTATATTTAACTTTATCAGAGGTATCTAAAGTATTAAAAAGTTCAAATTTAAAGAAAATTCAAGGTATAAGAGATAGGGCTATATTAGAACTTATGTATGCTGCCGGCCTTCGTGTTTCGGAATTAGTAATGATTAAATTTTCCGATATAAATCTTGAAGTTGGATTTATTAAGTGTAAAGGTAAAGGCTCTAAAGAGAGGATAGTTCCCATAGGTAAAGCTGCTATACATTTTGTGAATAAATATATCATTAAAGCGAGAGATAAGTTGTTGAATAAGAGAGTAAGTATTTATCTTTTTATCGCTCAAGGGGGGCATAGGTTAAGTCGGCAGAGTGTTTGGAAAATGATAAAAAAAGTAGTTCGTCTTGCGGGTATTAAGAAAAAAGTAAGTCCGCATACTTTACGTCATTCTTTCGCGACTCATCTTTTAGAAGGTGGTGCGGATTTAAGGAGTGTTCAGGAAATGTTAGGACATGCCAGCATAACTACCACTCAAATTTATACTCATGTTAACGAAACGAGGTTAAGGAATATTCATAAAGAATTTCATCCTAGAGCTAGAAAAGGGTGAGAAGAAAATTTTATAAATATTATGATAAACAGATTAAAAAATTTATCGGTTGAGTTTAAAAATATTTTAAAGGAATCTTCTTGTTTAGCGGATTCTTTGGGTTTTAAAGTCTATCTTGTGGGAGGGGTTGTTAGAGATTTAATATTAGAAAAAAAGGTTTTTGATTTGGACATTGTAGTTCAAGGAGATGCTATTGTTTTTGCCGGAAAATTATCGGAATTATTAGGCGAAAAGTTTCAGAGGCATCATTCTTTTGGGACAGCTACTGTTAATTTTAACGCTCATAAGATAGATTTTGCTACGGCTAGAACCGAAATATATTCTAAACAGGGAGTTTTGCCGAAAGTTAGTCCGGCATCTATAACCGAGGATCTCTTCCGTAGAGATTTTACAATAAATGCTATGGCTATAAGTTTAAATGGAGATGATTATGGGAAATTGATTGATTTGCATGATGGGTTTTTAGATTTGAAGAAAAAATTTATACGGGTTCTTCATGAAAAAAGTTTTTTAGATGACCCGACTAGAATATTAAGGGCTATACGGTTTGAACAAAGATTTAATTTTAAATTTGAAGATGAAACCTATAAATTGATAAAATCGGCCTTAAATAGTGATGCCTTAAAGTTTGTTAGCCATCATAGGCTTAGAGATGAGATTGTTCTTATGCTTAAAGAATCTAATCCATCTAAATATATAAAAAGAATTCACCATTTAGCGGGATTTTGTTTTATTAATGGTCAAATAAAATTAGAACAAAAGGATTTAGATGTTTTTTTTAGAATAGAACACTCATTGAATCATTATCATAAAAGGTTAAAAAAACACAGGATATTACAAGCTTATCTAATATATTTAGCAGGTATTTTATGTAAGCTTCCTTTGGATAAGGTAAAAAAAACAACCTATGACTTAGGGCTTAAAAAAGGAGAGGCTGCCATTATTTATTCTATCCGAAAAGGCCTTTTGTCAATTAAAACGCTCAAGAATTATAAAACACCGCATATTATTTATAAAACTTTGAAGCCTTACAGCCTAGAAAGCATATTGTTTTTTTATGCGTATTATGGAAAAGATTTAAAGCGGAATATAGAATTTTTTTTAAATGAATTGGCAGATATTAAGTTGAAAATCAGGGGGAATGACCTTAAACGGTTAGGCTTTAAACCCTTAAAACTATACAGTGAAATTTTAAAAAAACTTCTTTATGTGAAAATAGATAAAAGACTTAAAACTAAAAAAGAAGAATTAAGTTCGGCTCAGAGAATATTTTATGGATTATCTCAGCAGTTAAAGAATTAGAAAAAATATTTATTTAGATAAAATAAGCCAAATTTATTGATAATTATGCTATTTTGGGTTATAATTACACTTCCACAAAATATTTTATAATAGTAAAAATATTTAGCAATAATAGTAAATCCTATAATTTTTAAAAAGGAGTTTTAGATGTCTTTAAGAATGGATAGAGTAAATAGTGAATTAAGAAAAAGGATTATGGAGATAATTCAAAAGGAGGTTGATGATCCGGATATAGATCTTCTATCTATAACAAAAGTTGATACAACCAAAGACTTGCAGGAAAGTAAAGTCTATTTCAGTGTTTTAGATGAAAATAAATATGAAAAAGTTCAAAAAAGTTTAAATTTAATGAAAGGATTTATTCGGGGAGTTCTAGGGAAAAATATAAGGCTTAAAAAAACTCCTCATTTGATTTTTATAAAAGATGATTCAATGAAATATAGTGTTGATATATACAAGAAAATAGAAGATGTTAAGAATAATGATCAACGGGATCGCGGAACAACAATAGAAAATTCAGGATAAAAAATAAATTTTTTAAAAACAAGTGATATGAAAGATAAAATTCTAAATAAAATAATCGATAAAATTAAAAGTTCTAAAAGTTTTTTTATAACTTCTCATATAAATGGTGACGGTGATGCTTTAGGCTCTGAATTGGCTATGTATATTCTTCTAAAAAAACTTCATAAAAATGTAATAGTTGTCAATAATGAAATTCCGGCCCAAACTTATAAGTTTTTACCCAAGTTTAATGTTATAAAAAATAAAATTGATAAAAAAAAGTTTGATGTAGCGATAGTATTGGATTGCACAGATTCTCACCGCGCGGGGAAAACTAAAGAAGTGATAGACCGTGCCGAATATGTTATTAATATTGACCACCATATAAGCAATTCTTTTTTTGGAGATATTAATTGGGTTAAACCTTATATAGGTTCGACATCTCAAATAATTTATAATTTATTTGAAAAGTTCGGGATAATGGATAAAAATGTAGCTCTTTGTTTATATACGGGAATTTCAACTGATACAGGGAATTTTACTTATGATAATACCACAGGAAATACCCATAAAATAGTTTCTCATTTAATGGAATATAAGATTAATCCAAGTATAGTTTATGAGAAGATGCGCAGCACTTGTACTCCGTTAGATCTGGCTTTCATCGGTAAAACCATATCTTCTTTACAGTTTGATTCCAAAGGGAAAATATGTTGGGGAGTTTTGGCTAATTGGGAAGATAAAGATTATGATCTGACTGAAGTAATATTTTCAACCATGCGGTTGGTGAAAGATGTGGAAGTCCTCCTTATTTTTAAAGAAACGAATGATAATAAGGTTAGAATAAATTTGCGTTCAACTTTAGATGTGGATGTTAATAAGGTCGCTAAATTTTTTGGCGGAGGAGGACACAAAAAGGCAAGCGGAGTTACGATTAAAGGAAGTCTAAAGAGTGTTGAAAAAAAAGTAATCGCTTATATACGGAAGAATACTAATGTTTATAAGAATAAAAAAATGAATAATTCACTGTTCAAACATTTTAAAGAGAATAAATATGAGCAAATATGACGGCTTAATTTTTGTTAATAAACCTAGAGGAATTACTTCTCATGATGTGGTTGATGTTGTTCGGAAAAAGTTAAATATTCGAAAGGTTGGGCATTCAGGAACATTGGATCCTCTTGCCGAAGGGTTGTTGATTATGCTTGTAGGGAAATACACAAAGGAATTTTCTAAGTTTTCTGATTTTGATAAAGAGTATATGGGAATATTAAAATTAGGAGAAGTAACTTCAACCGGAGACTCTCAAGGTAAAATTTTAAAAAA
>JAUVUO010000210.1 GCA_030601015.1 Candidatus Omnitrophota bacterium
ATAGATATGATTGTTGCCGGAGTAAAAATTTACTTAGATTTTCAGGCAGCAGATTGTCAGGTAGATTTATCAATATGATAAAGTGGATTATTATTGGGATCATAAATCCCAAAAAGATAGCGACACCGCCAAGGTATGGTTTTGCATTCTGATGTATTTTTCTATGACCCGGTTGATCCAATATATCATATTTGATAGCAATCCTTTTTATTTTAGGAACCAGTAAAAAGGATATTAAAAATGATATAACAAAAAAATAGAAAATAATATATGGACGCATCATCTAAATTCATCCCTATGTCTGAAAAAATTTTATCCGTTTACTATCTTTATGCTAAAGATATTGGTAGATATGATTTATATAATAAAATTATAACTTAATAATAAATATTGTATTAGTCATCTATTTTTAGATTTGCGATAATAGAATTATAGGAGTTGTTTGTAGACATCCAGGGTTGCAGAATTTATAATTGATTCTTCGAATTCATTGATAACTATTTTTCTGCCTTCATGTCCAAGTTTTTGTCTAAATTGTATTTCGTTAATCAATCTTTCCATAGCATCGGCCAGTGCCTGAATATCTTTTGGAGGAACCAACAGACCATTGATTTCATTACGGGCAATCTCTGAACACCCGGGCATATTTGTCGTAATAATGGGTAATTCCATAGCCGCGGCCTCGATTAAAACTTTTGGAACACCCTCTCCGTAGTAGGATGGTAAAACAGCAATATCACACTTGGATAGAAGATCAACCATATTCGCACAAAATCCTACCCATTCCAGGATATTTTCATCATGCCACAATTGGAGTTGTTCTTTTGAGATGGTATTTGGATTCTGCAAATCCGGTTCACCGGCCAATATCACCCGAAATTTTAATCCCTTTTTCTTTAATATCCGGGCAGCTTCCACCAATTCTCCCACCCCTTTATACCATAACATCCTGGCAGCTAAGATTAAGGACGGAACATCTGTTTTTTTCCCGGGGTCCGGGGGATGAAATTTTTTTATGTTTACACCGGAACCCTTAATGAGATAACAATCATCTGAATCGGCAATGTTTAGATCAACAAACACTTTGCGATCATCTGGATTTTGAAAGATGAATTTAACTTTGACACCGCTAAAACTAATTCTAAAAACAAGAAGAATAAAAAATCGCAGCATCCTCATGAACAACTGTCTGGAAACAAATATATGCCCTAAACCGGCCAGGGCATTGACAGTGGCCTTCATCCGCGTTAGTTTTGCAGCTATCGATCCATATAGCACTCCTTTAATCGCTACATGGTGTATAATATCAGGTTTTACTGTTTGGTAAATTCTCATAATCTCAGCAATAACACATAATTCGGTGTATGGATTTTTCCCTCCCCGGGTCATTTTTTTAAGGGGTAAAAGGGTGATACCAGCTTTTTCTATGATAGGTATATATTTATCATCCGTAATTCTTGTGGCAACATAAACATCATATCCGGCTTTTTTAGCAGCTAGTGCAACCGAAAGCCGATGGGAACAAAAATACCAGTCTTCAGTAACCACAAACAGTAGTTTTTTCTTATCATTTCGGTCTCGATTACGTGACATAATTATGTGTTCAAAGTTTAATTGTGTTAATATGCAAGTGTGATAGGATTTATATTACTATTCTCTGTCTGTTTTTACATCACATCATTAAAATAAAATTATCAAAAATCGTAATGATTTACAAATTCATTGAGAAATCTTAAGCAATAATGACCTTGTATATTTTGAAATAATTTGATAACCTTAATACCGGCTAATTATTAATTTCAAAAATTCTTAACTCATAAAATTAAATTATGGCTTTTGAGAAATTAAGCATAATAGTACCTGTCTATAACGAGGAAAAAACAGTTATAGATATTCTCGAAAATATATCAAAGGTAAATCTGATTTCTGATATAGCTAAAGAAATAGTGGTGATAAATGATTGTTCAACGGACAATACAGAGATCAATATTTTAGAATATATAAAAGGCAACAACCGAAAAAATATTAAATATTATAAGCATCAAATCAATAGAGGCAAGGGAGCTGCTATAAGAACAGGGATTGAACATGCTACCGGAGAATTTTTAATTATCCAGGATGCGGATTTGGAATATGATCCGGAGGAATATAATATTTTATTAAAACCGGTAATTAAAGGAACTGCTGATGTGGTTTATGGTTCACGATTTAGGGGAGGAAATCCCCACAGAATTTTATTTTTTTGGCACTCCATTGGCAATAAAATTTTAACATTTTTATTGAATTTATTTACGAACCTAAATTTAACAGATATGGAAACATGTTATAAGTTATTTCGGACTGAGATCATAAAAAAGATTGATTTAAAAGAAAATAGATTTGGTTTCGAACCTGAAATTACCGCCAAAGTTGCAAGAGTACCAGGAATTAGAATTTATGAAGTTGGAATATCTTATTACGGTAGAACCTATGCTGAAGGGAAAAAAATAAATTGGAAGGATGGTATTTGGGCTATTTATTGCATTTTAAAATATGGTTTTATAAGATGATAAATAGTGTGTATATACAAATAAAATCATCACAAATATTTCGATATTTTTTTGTTGGTGGGATTGCGGCGGTGGTTGATAATGGGTGAGATCTGTTCACAAATTGGATGATGAATTCCTGATGATCTGAAGGTAGTCGGCGCTAATTTTTTCCACCTGATATTTTTGCATAATTATTAATGACATCGAGAAATTCTGCAGCAATTTTATTTACCCGATATTTTTTACAAGACTCGAATGCATTTTTTATGAGTTTTTGCCGGAATGATTTATCTTCAAGAATTTCTCTTATTGCAGATTCCATCGAATCTAAATCTCGGACAGGTACTAATTTACTGTTTCATCTGTTCTTTATTATCTCATTTGGGTCTGATCTGCAATCGGTAGAAACCACCGGACAACCGCATATCATTGCTTCTACAAGGAC
>JAUVUO010000217.1 GCA_030601015.1 Candidatus Omnitrophota bacterium
AACAAGAAAGAAGAAATATTTTGTAAGAGTAAAGAGACATTTATAAAGAAATGGGGCAGAATGTTGAGAATAGCTTTGGTTGTTAAAGATGAACAATCTATAGATAATGTTTTAAAGGAAGCAGTGGAATTAGCGAGAAAAGGTAATTTTATTTGGATATTTGTTAAAAATTTTAAAGGAAAATCCGAAGAAATATTTAATAAGAATAATGTTATTGAACATTCGGGGGTTAAGTTTTTGCAATATAAGGGTATTTTAGATCTTATGTGGAAAATATTAAAGAAAAAGAAAAAATATGATATTATAATAAATAGTAATAAGGCAGTTAATAATGTTTTTTCTAAATTTGGGTATAAGACATTAGGGTTTGTGGATAAAGAAGAAATTTGTAAGGTTAAGATAAGTTGATTTTATTTGAAAGTTTAATTGCAATTTGGAGAGGATAATGAAAGGAATAATTTTAGCAGGCGGTAATGCCACAAGACTTTACCCTATAACTAAAGGAGTATGTAAGCAAATGCTTCCGGTATACGATAAGCCTCTTATTTATTATCCCTTGTCAACTTTAATGCTTGCCGGCATAAAAGATATTCTGATAATATCAACTCCAAAAGATACACCCAGGTTTAGGGATTTGTTAGGAGATGGTGAAAACATAGGTATAAATATTTCATACTCGGTTCAAGATGAACCAAAAGGGATTGCTGATGCCTTTATCGTAGGAGAAGAATTCATAAAAGATGATAGTGTATGTTTAATTTTAGGAGATAATATTTTTTATGGCCACGGGTTAACTGAATTGCTTGAGCAAAGTCTTAAAGACGTAGATTCTCAAGGCGGCAGTATTATTTTTGGTTGTCAGGTTAAAGATCCGGAGAGGTATGCGGTTGTTGAATTGGATAAAGATAATCGAATTTTGAGTATTGAAGAAAAACCGAAAAGTCCTAAGAGTCATTATGTTGTGCCGGGAATTTATTTTTGTGATAACAATGCAGTTGAAATTGCTAAAAATTTAAAATCTTCTGAACGAGGAGAATTAGAAATAACTGATTTAGTAAATGAGTATTTTAAAAAGGAAAGACTAAAAATTGAGCTAATGGGTAGAGGCTATGCCTGGCTTGATACCGGTATACACCAAACATTGCTTGAAGCCGGTAATTTTGTGGCAACTATAGAACACCGGCAGGGATTAAAAGTTGCCTGTATCGAGGAGATAGCTTATTATAAAGGATATATTAATAAGGAACAGCTTTTAGAATTAGCTAAACATTTAAAAAATACCAATTATGGAAAGTATCTTGAAAATTTGGTTGTTGAATAAAATATGAATATAATAAATACAGATATCCCTGGATTACTTCTTTTTGAACCAAAGGTTTTTGGTGATAAAAGGGGTTGTTTTTTTGATTCTTACGATGAAAAAACCTTTCAGTCAGCAGGAATTAATAGAACATTTGTAAGAGACAGCCAAACAGAATCATCATTGAAAGTTTTAAGAGGCCTGCACTATCAGCTGCAGCCTTTTTCTTTGGCTAAGTTTGTAAGGGTGGTAATCGGTAAAGTTCTAGACGTTGCAGTTGATATTAGAAAAGGGTCTCCGACTTTTGGTAAATGGGTAAGTGTGGAACTTTCCGAAGAAAACAGAAAACAAGTTTTTGTTCCCAGAGGCTTTGCTCATGGTTATTTGGTTTTAAGTGAGAAAGCTGTTCTTTTATATAAATTTGATAATTTTTATTATCCGGAATATGAATCAGGGATAGTTTTTAATGATAAAGATCTTAACATAGATTGGCAAATTGATTTAAAAGAAATTGTTTTGTCTGAAAGAGATAAAGAACATCCACCTTTTAAAGAAGCCAAAAATAATTTTATTTATGGGAAAGACTTATGAATGTTTTGATTACGGGAGCTTCAGGCCAATTAGGAAACGAATTTAAATTCATATCAGGAATATATAAAGATTATAATTTTATTTTTAATGATAAAGATACTCTGGATATTACTAAGGTTGATGAGGTTAGAGATTTTTTAAACAAGAATAAAATAGATTTTATTATTAATACAGCAGCTTATACAGCAGTTGATGAAGCAGAAAAAGAATATCAGTTAGCCCAAGAGGTAAATGTAAACGGGCCAAAAAATTTAGCAATAATTTCGAAAGAATTCGGAACAAAATTAATACATATTTCAACTAATTATGTATTTGACGGAGAAAAATCAGGCCCTTATTTAGAAGAGGACGAAACAGATCCTTTATCCGTATATGGCCGAACTAAACGCGAGGGAGAAAAGGAAGTTCTTAATAATACAGATAATGCAGTAATAATTAGGCTGTCTTGGTTATATTCACGTTGGGTAAACTTAGAATACTGTAAAAATTTTATTAAAACCATATTAAAGTCAGCTAAACAAAGAAAAGAATTGAATATAGTTAGTGACCAGTTAGGCACTCCTGTTTATGCCGGAGATGCTGCTGAAGCTATAATAGATATAATTAATAATTGGGATAGTAAATCTAAAGTGAAGTCGGAAGGTAACAGGGTTTTCCATTATTCTAATAGTGGGGTTTCGAGTTGGTATGATTTTGCCGAAGCAATCGTAGAATATGCGGGTATTGATTTAAAAATAAATCCTATTGAAACTAAAGATTATCCGGTACCGGCCAAAAGGCCTAAGAATGGAATTTTAAGTGTTTCAAAAATAAAGAAAAGGTTTAATGTTAAAGTGCCTTATTGGAGAGACTCGCTGAAAGTATGTTTGAAACTAATTGCGGAGAATAAATAATGTCACCGTTGAAAGAACAAATATTAAATATGGTAGGCCAATATATCACCGAACAAAACAAAGGGTTTAAACCGGGAGAGACAGTTGTTCAGTATTCAGGCCCTGTTTTTGATTCCTTAGAAAT
>JAUVUO010000050.1 GCA_030601015.1 Candidatus Omnitrophota bacterium
AACGCTAGCCCTTCGGATGATTTAAGAAAAGATATGAAAGAATCAATTGATGAAGGTATAAATAAAAGCAGATAACCACTTCATCCACCTGACCGTTACCCGCGCCGAATACGGCGCGTGCACCGGCAGGTGATGTCGATGTTATCTGAAAATAAAAAAAAAATAATTCAATAAAAAAATACAACAATCCTGAAAAGGATAAGGATGACGTTGTTTGATTTGTTGATTTTATTTAAAAAGATAGGACACGTTGTTTTAAACATGAATTTATTTTTCTTTTCCTATAAAGAATAGAATATATCTAATATTTGTAAAGTGTGTGGGCAAATAGTAAACAGGAGAAACCCGGGGCAAAGAGATATAATGATGAATAATTATAGTAGTTGTTCCCGGCTATTAATATGATGTTTCCGGATAAAGAATACCTGATTAAGCTGGTACGCGCACGTATGCAGTTCGGCAAATATAAGGGCAGGTTGCTGCTCGATTTACCGGAGACGTACATCGTCTGGATGGCAAGCAAGGGGTTTAAGGATGATTCGTTGGGAAAAATGCTGCAAACTGTTTATGAGATTCAGCTGAACGGCTTGGAATATCTGCTGGAACCTCTCAGAGAAAAATAGGAAAACGCAGTCAGGTGTGGTAAAAATTTTTTACATTAGGCCTCTATTGACATCTCTAAGTGTAATGGTATCATTTTTAAGCAGAGACTTATTTGTAGATTAAATACGGGATTTAGTGATAATGAATATTATAAAAAAATGTAAAATAATACTATTTTCTTGGTATTCGGTGATATTGTGTTCTGTTTTTATTGTTTTATTATCTGTTTTACCGGTAACTGTTCCTGAAGGGATATCTTTTCCGTTTTTTGATAAGGCTGCTCATAGTATAATGTATTTAGTTCTCTCTTTTTTGGCAACTAATACCTTATATTTAAAAAACAATAGAAAACCCAAATTAAGAGGAATTTTATATGCTTTTTCTTTGGGTTTAGTAGTAGAAATAATACAATATTTCCTACCGTATCGAGACTATGAGTTGTTAGACATTTGGTTTAATTTATTGGGAAGTTATATCGGCAGTTTAATTGTTTTTGTATAATGTTATTCTAAAAATAAATTAAATTATGGAGAAATTGTTATGGAAAAAGGAAATGATAACCTAGTAAATATTCTTGATGAAAGTTCAAAAAAATTTCCTCAAAAGACAGCTTTGGTTTTTGGGGCTAAGAAAATTAAATATAGAGAATTGGCCGTTCAAACTAAAAAACTAGCATCCGCGTTGTATGATTTGGGGGTAAGAGAATATGATAAAGTCGCGATTTGGCTGCCTCACTGTCCTGAATTTATTTATTCATTCTTTGCTGTTTTAAGGTTAAACGCTACAGTAGTCCCTATAAATACGATGTTTAAAAGAGAGGAAGCCAGGTATGTAACAGAAGACGCTTCATGCAAAATATTGTTTTGTTCTATTGATAAACTTGAGGATAGCAAAAATATATTGTCGAGAGAAAATAACCTCAACCATTTAATAGTTCTTACCGCACCTTCAGATGACGGATCTATTATAGATTTTAATATGTTAATAAATAAATCTGAAGAGCATAGAGATAGTGTTGATATAAAAGATGATGATTTGGCTGAGATAGTTTATACATCCGGCACCACAGGTAGGCCAAAAGGCGCTTGTTTAAGTCATAAAAATATCCTTTCTAACATAAAAGATTGTTCTAAAGTCGTTAATTTTAGAAAAAATGATTGTTTCATTTGTATTTTGCCTTTATTCCATTCCTTTTCTTCGACAGTATGTATGCTGCTTCCTTTATTTTTGGGCTCAACTATTGTAATTATGAGATCAGTAAGGCCATTTAAAAGAGTAATTAGGTCAATTATGAAAAATAGGGTTACGATTTTTATGGGTGTCCCTTCAATTTTTAATATTTTAGCATCCGCTAAATTGTCGCCGATAAAAAGATTACTAAACATTTTTATGAATCCTGTAAGATTTTATATTTCCGGAGCAGCTGCTTTACCGGATTTCGTAGTTGAAAAGTTCGAAAAAAAATTTAAACGGCCGCTTCTTCAGGGGTATGGCCTTACGGAAGCATCACCGGTGGTTTCATTAAGCCCTTTAAATAGAACCAGAAAAATAGGTTCGGTAGGTAAAGCTTTACAATCTGTTGAGGTTAAGGTCATAGATAAAGAAGGGAACTCCCTTCCTCCAGGGGAAATAGGTGAAATTCTGGTAAAAGGCCTTAACGTTATGAAAGGTTATTATAATCTCGAAAAAGAAACCGGGGATATTTTAAAAGACGGCTGGTTGTTTACAGGTGATCTAGCCAAAATTGATAAAGATGGCAACATATATATAATGGGAAGGCTAAAAGAGATGATTAATGTCAGAGGTTTTAATGTTTATCCTCGGGAAATAGAAGACCTTCTTTACAGAATTCCTAAAGTAAAAGAAACTGCTGTAGTAGGGGTGTTTCACCGGCATAGAGGAGAGGTTCCAATAGCTTTTATAGTTAAAGAAAATGATTTAGAAGAAAAAGAATTGATGAGGTACTTGAAATCTAATTTAGCGGCATATAAAATTCCTTTAAAAATAATTTTTAAAGAAAATTTACCAAAAAATGCGACAGGGAAAATATTAAAAAGAGTTTTGAAAGAGGAGATAGAGGGAGTTTTTAAATGAATAAACCTTTTGAAATAGTTTTTAATGATGAATATCTAGTTGTAATTAACAAAATAGCCAAGATTTTGGTCCAACCAACAACGAATGAAAAGAAAAACACTTTAACCACACTTTTGGCGAAACATTTAGGTTCTAAAGTTTTCCCTTGCCATAGGTTAGATAAAGAAACTACAGGATTAATCGTTTACGCTAAAAAAAGTCAAGTTCAAACCGATATTATGAGACAGTTTCAGAAAGGGGAAGTTTTTAAAAAATATATCGCCTTTATCCGAGGACATTTAAAAGGGAAAAAAGGATTGTTGGATGAATATATAATAGATAAAGATGGAGTAAAGTTTGGAGAAAAAGAAAAAAAAGCAAAAACTGTTTATAAAGTATTGAAGCTTTTTGAATATTTTAGTGTACTTGAATTAAAACCATTGACCGGCAGAACAAATCAGTTAAGAATTCAGCTTGCCAAGATTGGCCATCCAATATTAGGAGAAGACAAATATGCTTTTAGACGGGATTTTGAAATTAAATTTAAAAGAACAGCATTACATGTTTTTTATTTAAGTTTCATTCATCCTGCCAGTAGAGATAGGGTTGAATTAAAGATACCTTGGGCAACGGACATGAAAAATTTTTTGGAGGTTAATTTTAATGTTTTGGTTGAATGAAGGAATTTGATTTTTTTTGAAAAATGATATAATGGAAATGTTTCGAAATAAAACATTTCCTAAATATGATTAATTTATGCATGAATTGAACAAAAAAATATATTATCATGACACGGATTGCGGAGGAGTAGTTTATTACGCGAATTACCTTAGATATTTCGAGGAAGGCAGGACAGAGTATTTAAACGCCAAAGGTGTTGATATCAATCAGTTGAGCGAACAAGATACTGTATTTGTGGTAAGGAGAGTTGAAGTTGATTACAAATTTCCAGCTAGATACGGAGACAATTTAATAATCTTATCGGAAATTTTAAATATTAAAAAAGCTTCAATAGAGTTTGCTCAAGATATAGTAAAGGAAACTAAACTTTTAATAAGAGCAAAGATAGAGTTAGTGTGTGTAAATTATTCTTTCCGTCCAAAGAAAATTCCTGAGGAGATAATTAAATGTCTAAAAGAGTAAATTATAATATTTTCAATAAAAGCAGAAATAAAACCATTTGCAGTAAAGCCGAATTAGCTAATAATTATTTTTCCAGGTTAATGGGCCTGATGTTTCGGAAAAGTTTGGGTAAAGATGAGTGTTTGGCTTTTTATAATGCCCCTTCAATTCATACTTGTTTTATGCGGTTTCCTTTAGACTTGGTTTTTTTAGATAAAGGTAAAAAAGTAATAAAACTTTGTAAAGGAATAAAACCATGGAGATTCGTTGTCAGCCGCAAATCTTACCTTACTTTAGAATTCCCTCCCAATAAAATTTCTTCAGAAAATATAGAATTAGGAGATATTTTAGAATTAGTCCCCAACAATACCGCTAAAGTGTAATTATATGCGAAACGGTGAATTGTAATTACAAGTGCGAAACCCTAAATTTTATTGACTCCTAGTGGGTTTTAGTTTATTATAATCATGAATTTAAATCTAATTTTTGTTTATTATGTAGCAGTATTTTTTATATTTCAGGTTTTATAAATAAAAATAACGGGATTAAAAGGATTTTAAAATTTATCAATTTTAAATAGAATATAAAATGAATAATAAAATAAAAGTCGCGGTATTGGGAGCTACAGGATTTACAGGAGAAATGCTTGTTGAAATTCAACTTAATCATCCTAATGTAGAAATTAGTTATTTAGCTTCTCGTACCCCTAACCCGGTACCTTATCATGAGTTGTTTCCACGATTTTATAAAAAAACCGATTTATATTGTGAAAATTTAAATCTCGATAAAGCCGTAAAAAATAGTGATATCTTTTTTTTATCTTTACCACATACAGTTTCAATGAGTATTGTTCCTGAACTTTTAAATAAAAAAAAGAAAATTATTGACCTTTCAGCTGATTATCGGATTAAAAATATAAAGGAGTACAAGAAATACTATAAAACTTTTCATAAAGATAAAATTAATTTGAAAAAAGCGGTTTATGGATTACCGGAAATTAATAAAGATTTAATTCGTGATGCTGATATTATAGCTAATCCGGGTTGTTATCCTACAGCGGTCATTCTTGCTCTTTTCCCATTACTAAAGGAAGGACTAATTAAAGATAAGGTGATAGTAGATGCTAAATCAGCAATTACAGGAGCGGGAAGAAAAGCCGTTATTGATTATCATTATTCAAATATTTCAGATAACCTTTGGGCGTATAAACCTTTTATTCACCAACATACTCCGGAGATTTTAGAGATACTGAAGAAAAATACATCTAAAAATATAGATTTAATTTTTGTTCCGCATGTCGTTGGTGTAGATGCTGGGATATACTCGACTATTTATATTTCTTTTAACAAAAAAATATTAAAAAAAGAAATTAACAGTATTTATAAAAAATATTATAAAAATTGTACATTTATACGATTATTGGATGGTTTGCCTAAACTAAAAGATGTAATAGGTACAAATTTTTGTGATATAGGCTTCGTTCTAAACAATAATGGAGAAGATTGTGTAGTGGCATCAAGTATTGATAATCTTATTAAAGGAGCGGCCGGAGCGGCAGTACAGAACATGAATATAATGAAGGGATGGCCGGAAAGTTTAGGATTACTATAAAATATATGTAAATCAAGAATAAAATTAGTTTTTAATCAGTTTATAAAAAGAGGGTTGATATGAATTTGCCGGAAGGATTTTTACTTTCAGGAATAAATTGCGGGATAAAAAAAAGCGGATATGATTTAGGGCTGATTTATGCTGAAGATTTTGCAACAGCTTTAGGAGTTTTTACAACTAATGCTAATCCCGCGTATTCGGTTACTTTAGCTAAAAAAAATATTAATAATCCGATAAAAGCTGTTTTGGTAAATAGCGGGAACGCAAATTGTTATTCCCATGAATTAGGATTAAAAGATACCGAAGAGATTATAACCAAATTAGCCGGAGAGTTTGGAGTTAAAAAAAAGAATATTTTGATTTCTTCTACCGGTATAATAGGTAAAAGACTTCCAAAAGAGAAAATAATAAAAAATTTACCTGAACTCATAAAAAAGTTAGATAAAAAATATAAAAGTTTTTCTAAAAGCATTCTTACTACAGATACTTTCGAAAAAGTTTCTTTTAAAAAAGGTTCCATAAACAAAAAAAGTTTCACATTGCTCGGTTTTTCTAAAGGAGCGGGAATGATTTGTCCAAATATGGCAACAATGTTAGGTTTTATCCTTACAGATGTCAGTATTCCTAAAAATGAATTTAAAAAAATGGTAAACGAGGCAGTAGAAGAAAGTTTTAACTCTATAACTATTGATGGATGTATGAGTACTAATGATACGGCCTTTGTTCTTTCCAGTAATAAAGTCGTTCTTGATAATGAAAAAGAAAAAAAGTTGTTTTTTGAAAAATTAAAAGATATTTCTTTAGATTTAGCAAAAATGATAGTAAAAGACGGCGAAGGTGCTACTAAATTTGTCGAAATACAAATAAAAGGGGCTAAAACTAAAAAAGAGGCTAAGACAGCAGGTATGGCTCTTGCAAATTCTAATTTAATTAAGTGTGCTCTTTATGGAGCTAATACGAATTGGGGAAGAATTATCTCGGCCTTGGGCCAGGCAGGGATAAATGTTAAAGAAAACATTAAAATACGATTTACAGATTTAAAAAAAAAGAATATAAAAATTGCTGTGGATTTAGATAGGGGTGAATTTTGCGGAAATTTTTTTACTACGGATTTAACTCCCGAATATATAGATATTAACGCGGAGTATAGTTAAGATGGATATGGATATTATTAATTTATGCTGCATATAGCTAAATAAGGCTATAGTTGCTATAAACAGGAGTTAAAATGGTTCAAGAAGCAATACGAAAATCAGATATTTTGATAGAGGCACTTCCGTATATAAAAAAATTTCATAAAAAAATTTTTATAATAAAATATGGCGGTTCTATTTTAAGCGAGGAACGAATTAGAAAATGTGTTCTTGAAGATATTACTTTTTTAAGATACGCGGGAATAAGGCCGATTATTGTTCATGGCGGCGGCCCTAATATTACTGAAAAAATAAGAGAATCTAAGATAGCTACAGAATTTGTTGAAGGTATGAGAGTTACTGATAGCGCGACATTAAAAATAGTAGAACAAGAACTCAATAAACTCAACGATTTAATAGTTAAAGAAATAGAGGCGCATGGAATAAGCGCGGTAGGCTTTAAGAAACAAGATAACATTTTGAAAGTTGTGAAAAAGATAGGCAGTGTAGATTTAGGTTTTGTAGGAGAAGTAGTAGATTTTGACAGAGATAAGATAGATCAAAAAATCAAAGAGAGTGTCCCCGTTATTTGTCCTATGGGGTTATCTAAAGAAGGAGACGGATTCAATATTAATGCGGATGACGTAGCTTTTTTTTTAGCATCACAACTAAAAGCCGAAAAATTGGTTCTTTTAACTAATGTTTATGGAGTAATGAGAGATCCAAAAGATAAGAACTCTTTAATTTCAAGTATGAATTTGCATGAAGTAGAAGAATTGATAGAAGAAAAGACTATAGAAGAAGGAATGATTCCTAAAGTGAGGGCTGCAGCCAAAGCGATTCGAAATGGTGTAGGTAAAGCTCATATTGTTGATGCTAAAATACCTCATGCGCTTCTTTTGGAAATATTTACAGATAAAGGTATAAGCACAGAAATTGTCGGTAAATAAATTATAATATTTACGTTAAAAATTATATAAATTAAATGAAAGAAAAAGAGATCAAACAAATTTATAAAAAATATTCATTACCAACATATAATAGAGAAGGCCCTGTTTTTGTGAAAGGTAAAGGAAGTTGGCTTTGGGATAGCGATGGCAATCGTTATTTAGATTTATTTCCGGGTTGGGGAGTCTCTATTTTAGGGCATAGCCACCCTAAACTTGTAAAAGTAATTTCTCAACAGGTAGGGAAGATGATACATCTTCCGAACAATCTGTTTTTTGCTGAACAGGGATTGTTAGCCCGGGAAATAGTGAAGAAGAGTTTTCCTTCAAAAGTATTTTTTGGGAATTCAGGAGCAGAAGCTATTGAAGGTGCTATAAAATTCAGCCGTTTATTTGGGAAAAATAAAAAATATGAGATAATTATCATGAAAAATTCTTTTCATGGCAGAACTTTCGGCGCATTATCAGCCACCGGCCAGAAAAAATATAAAGAGTGTTTTAAACCGGTTTTACCCGGGTTTAAAGAAGCAAAGTTTAATGAT
>JAUVUO010000183.1 GCA_030601015.1 Candidatus Omnitrophota bacterium
TTACCACCTTAATAGAAAGCGGAATTTCTATAGTTGAGTCTTTAAGCATTTTAGAGGAACAGATTGAAAATAAGTATTTTAAGGGAGTTATAAACAAAGCCTTACAAGACGTTAAGGAAGGGTCTTCACTTTCAGGTGCTTTTTCGAAGCACAAAGATGTCTTTCCGGAAATTTATCTTAGTATGGTTGAAGCAGCTGAAGCTTCGGGTAATTTATCTGAGATTTTGGATAGGGTATCGATTTATTTAGAAAAAAGCAGTGCCTTGAAGAAAAAAGTAATGTCAGCCCTGTATTACCCAATTATCATTATTTTAATGGCAATGACTATAACCGCGATTTTGATGTATAAAGTAATACCGACTTTTAAAGAAATATTTATTTCATTAGGAGGGGCCTTGCCCTTACCTACTAAAATTTTAATAAATATATCAGACTTACTCCGGAAAAAAGAGACTGTGCTGATTATGGCGGCTATTGTTGTGATAATCGGTTTTTTGTTTAAAAAAATAATCAAGACCCCTAAAGGTAAGAAAAATATACATAAATTAATGCTTAGATTACCGATTTTTGGGGAGCTAACAAGAAAGATTGCTATTGCGAAATTTGCCCGTACTTTTACTACTTTAGTGAAAAGTGGGGTTTCAATAATAAAATGTTTAGATATTATTGGTAAAACCTCTGGCAATAAGGTAATAGAAGAAGCGGTTATGGAATCCAAAAAGTTTATTCAGGAGGGCCAGCCATTATCTTTGCCATTGGAAAGTACCGGAGTCTTTCCTCCAATGGTTACAAGAATGATTTCAATCGGGGAAAAGAGCGGTAAATTAGAAGCAATGTTATCGAAAATAGCAGAGTTTTACGAAGAACAAACCGAATCAATGATTAGCGGGTTATCCAGCCTGATAGAACCTGTTGTTATAGCTTTTTTAGGGGTAATAGTCGGGGGAATTGTTGTGTCATTATTCTTGCCCATAATAAAAATAACCCAATATATATGAGGATAGGGCTGACGTTGACATTAAAGATTATTAGTGTTATATTTTATTTGTAAACGTCTTTATTATATTATTATTTTATTTTAATAAGATCGCTTTTTGAAAAGGAGGTGAGAAAAGGTAAGAAAAGAGGTCTTAACCGTTAAAACAGGAGGCTTTATTATGAAAACGAGAAAAGGTTTTACTTTAGTTGAAATCATGATTGTTGTTGCTATCATTGCTTTATTAGCTGCTATTGCTATTCCGAATCTTTTAAGGGCTCGTATATCAGCTCAGGAAAGCGCTGCTGCTGCTGCCATGGGTACTCTTGCCGCTGCAGAGATTCAGTGGAGAGCTACAAATAATAACTATGGTACTTTGGCTAATTTGGGAGGTGCCACCCCCCCTTATATTGATGCGACTTTGGCGGCCGGATTAAAACAAAATTATAATTTTGCAGTAACTATAAATGCCGGAACAGATTTTTATGCTACGGCAGCTCCTGTAATTCTTACGCAAGCGCATACATTTTATATTGATGAAGCCGGCGTACTTTGCAGATCAGATAATGTAAATCAAGCAGCCCCGGGTGCTCATGCGACGGCAGCTTTAGCATGCCCAGCAAATTTTAGCGAAGCTCAGTAGTATTAAGTTTAAATTTCAAAAAAAAGCGGTGGAAATTCCACCGCTTTTTTTTTGATGCGCTCAGGCATGGGCGCTTGCTATCCGGGTTGAGGAGCGCGGGTTTAATTCCCTCAGCTTACTGCGGGGGTAGTTCATTAATGCTGCCGAAAATTATTTTTTCCTTTCCTTAATTTCAATATTGTAAACCGTAATTGTATATAGGGTAATAAAAAAAATGTGTAGTACTGTAAAGAAAGAGATGATTTTTTTAGGCATGGTGATAAGATAGGAATATCTATCACATGAGTTAAGGATAGTCAATTGGATGTAACCATTCAATTATTTTTATAAAAAATAATGTTAATTTAGATATCAAAGTTACTTATGGGACATAAAAAAGAGCATAAATTATCAATAATTATTCCAGTATTTAATGAGGAAGAATCTATTGATGATGTTTTAACAGAATTGAGTGTTGTTTTAAGTCAATATGAAATATTTTATGAGATAGTTGTTGTAAACGATAATTCTACTGATTCTACGCCGGTAATTGTTAATAACCATATTCATCAAAATAGCAATATATTTTTAGTTGATAACCAGTCTGGGCTAGGTTTAGGCAGATGTTTGAAAACTGGATTTGATAATAGCATAGGAGATATCATTGTTGTTATCATGGGTGATCATGCTGATGATATTAAAGATATACCGGTAATGTTTAATAAGATAACTCAGGAAGGATTTGATTTTGTTTGTGCTTCTCGATATATGAAAGGCGGAGAATCAGAACAGAATAATTTTTTAAAGGGGATGTTTTCTCAATCGTTGGGTAGGATGATGAATTTTGTATTAAAAGTGCCTACTTTAGACTCAACTAATGCTTATA
Organism: Candidatus Omnitrophota bacterium; assembly: GCA_030601015.1. Lineage (GTDB taxonomy): Bacteria > Omnitrophota > Gorgyraeia > Duberdicusellales > 4484-171 > JAGLSE01. The sequence continues at coordinate 2,485 of JAUVUO010000183.1, forward strand.
AAATGTTCCGCTGCGAGGTATTAAAAAACATTGAACCTTTAAAATCTAAATATTATACTCTTGGATTCGAGTTAGTAATTAAAGCTTATTTTAAAGGTTTTAAAATAACAGAAATCCCTACGATTTGGAACGAAAGGGTTTTAGGTAATTCTCATTTTAAATATTTAAGAGAGGGGATGGAATATTTAAAATGGGGTTTGCTTTTTATGTCGAATTATAAAATAAAAAGCGGATAAAAAGTTTTAAATGTGTTATGTGTCAGAATTCTATGTAATATAATGAAAAAAAATGGCAGATTAGGGCTATTTGCAAGGCTGTATCAATAAGTTTGATTGATTGACACTTAACAATTTAAAGTATATATTAATATTTAAAAATTGGTGTATAAAACAAATAAGAACTTTATCTAGTAAAAAATTGCCATTATGAAGAATAAATCTGTGGTTGTAGTAGTAGGCGCAGGCATTAGCGGCTTGATTATTGGATATGAGTTAGTTAAAAAGGGCTTTAAAGTTGTTATTGTTGAGAAAGAAAATACGGTGGGCGGCCTTGCAAAAAGCTTTAAGTATGATGGGTATACTTTTGATATTGGGCCTCATCGTTTTTTTACCTGTGTCCCTTGGATTACAAAAGTTATTGAAGGAATTTTAAGAGATGAGATAATTTCTATACCTCGAGATAGTAAAGTGTACTTTAAAGGAAAATATCATCAATGGCCGTTACGTCCGAATATTTTTTTTAATCTTCCTTTAATTCTTCAGGTTAAAACTGCGCGTGATTTGATTTTTGCAGCTTTTAAAAAAAATAAAAATGCCGTCAATTATCAAGAGGGTTTAGTAAATAATTACGGCTCTACGATATATAAATCTTTTTTTAGAGAATATACTAAAAAGTTTATTGGTATATCCCCAAATATGCTTGATGTTGATTGGGCTAAGACAGGTATGTCTATGGCAATCATTGATAAACAGCTTCCCCATACGCACCTTTGGGATTTATTTAAGCTTAGTATTAAACCTCAGATTATTCCAACATTGTTTTTATACCCTAAAGGGGGAGTTGGCTTGTTTTGTGATAATCTGGCTGAATTTATTCTTAAAAAAGGGGGAACTATATTAACAGGTAA
>JAUVUO010000187.1 GCA_030601015.1 Candidatus Omnitrophota bacterium
ATAAAGAGGGTATTTTGAGGTTTCCTGATAACAAAGAGCTTCAATTAAAAATTAAAAAATATGAAAAATAAAATTAAGATTTTAGAAAGTAAAGCTAATGAAGTAAGAAAACTTATTGTAAAGATGTTGGCGGAAGCTAAAAGCGGGCATCCCGGGGGTTCATTATCTTCTACGGAAATTATTACTTGTTTATATTTTGATATTATGAATGTGGATCCTGAAAATCCCGATATGGAAAATAGAGATAAATTCCATTTATCTAAAGGTCATTGTTGTCCTGCTCTTTATGCTGTTTTAAGTTTAAAAGGATATTTTCCTTTGCATGAGTTGATGAATTTAAGAAAACTCGGTTCATTTCTTCAAGGGCATCCGGATATAAAGACTCCGGGCGTTGAAGTTGGCAGCGGTTCGTTAGGACAAGGATTATCAATTGCTTTAGGGATGGCGTTAGCCGCAAAGTTAGATAATAAAGAGCAAAGGGTTTATTGTCTTATGGGCGACGGGGAAGTTCAAGAGGGTAATATTTGGGAAGCCGCAATGGCGGCAGCACAATTTAAAGCAGATAACCTTTGCGGGATATTGGATAATAACGGATTTCAAATAGACGGTAGAATAGAAGAAGTTATGGGGTTGGAACCTCTAGCTGATAAGTGGAAAGCTTTTGGTTGGAATGTTATTCGATGTGACGGACATAACATTGAACAATTGCTTCATTCTTTTGAGGAAGCGAAGAGGGTTAAATTTAAACCATCAATAATAATTGCCCGTACTGTTAAAGGTAAAGGGGTTTCTTTTATGGAGCATGTTGTTGATTTTCATGGAAGGTCCCCTACGGATGAAGAAAAGGTAATAGCGTTGGATGAACTAAAACGAATTAAGAAATAAATAATTTAAAGGAGTATATGGAAAAATTATACGCGCGGGATGTTTACGGCAAGACTTTGGTTGAGTTGGGTAAGAAGGATAATAAAATTGTCGTTTTAGATGCTGACCTTTCGGGTTCAACTAGAACATCTTTTTTTAAAAAAGAGTTTCCGGATAGATTTTTTAATTTTGGAGTAGCTGAACAAGGTATGATGGCTGCAGCAGCAGGCTTGGCAAGCAGTAATAAAATTGTATTCGCGTCAACTTTTGCTATGTTTGCTACGGCAAGAGCTTTGGACCAGGTAAGAAATAGCATATGTTATAACAATCTAAATGTTAAAATTGTTGCTACTCATAGCGGGATAACCGTAGGTGAAGATGGAGGGACGCACCAAGCTTTAGAAGATGTTAATTTTTTCAGAGCAATACCTAATATGAAAATAATTGTACCTTGCGATGGCCCGGAAACCAGGTCGGCTGTTATTGCAGCTTATCAGAATTACGGGCCGTGTTATGTTAGGTTAGGACGTTCAAAAGTTCCTACCATTGAGAATAAAAATGAATTTATTTTCGGGAAAGGCCGTATTTTAGTCGATGGCCAAGATATCGCAATTATTTCTTGCGGTACTATGGTAACCGAGTCGTTAGGCGCATTGGAAATATTGAAAGAAAAAGGTATATACCCCACTGTAGTGAATATGCATACTATAAAGCCGATAGATGAAGATTTATTAATCAAAATAGCTAAAAAACATAAAAAAATTTTAGTATGTGAGGAACATCAGGTTATAGGGGGGTTGTTTTCAGCTGTATCAGAAGTCCTCATACGTAAGTATCCTATAATCGTCGAGCGTATAGGGATAGAAGATAAATTTGGCCAATCAGGAACACCCCGGGAGTTGATGGAATATTATGGCTTCACAGCTAGTTTTATCGCTAAAAAGGCACAAGAGTGTCTATGATAACAAAATAAAACTTTTAAGTCCCGCGAAAATAAATCTTTACCTAAATATAATAGGAAAGTATCCAGGCGGATATCATAGCCTGGAAAGTATAGTCGAAAGAGTTTCATTGTTTGACGAAATTAATATACATCTTAAAAAAAATCTACAGATAAAAATTTTTTGTAATTATAAGAAATTGGAAACAAAAGATAACCTTTGTGTTAAGGCTTTTGAATTATTTAGGGAAGAATTTGATATTCCTTATGGCTGTTCTATTTTTCTTAAAAAAAATATTCCTATAGGGTCGGGATTGGGAGGAGGTTCTTCTAATGCCGCGAGCATTATTCTTGGGTTGAATCTGATCTTAGGTTTGGGATTAAATAAAAATGAGTTATACAGGCTTGGAACTAAACTTGGAAGTGATGTTAACTTTTTTTTAGCGGAGAGTAGTTTTTCTTTAATAAGCGGAAGAGGCGAGAAGGTTGTACCCTTAGGTATAAATAATAAATTTAAGCATTTTATAATATGGCCGGGTATAAATGTGTCTACCAAAAAAGTTTATGATATTACAAGAGTGAAATTGACAAAATTTTTTAATAATGCTAATATACTAAAATATGGATTAAAAAAAAAAGATGCTTTCCTAATTAAGAAAGGCATTTATAATGCATTAGAAACCAGATCTTTCTCAGTTAGTAAAAAATTAGAAACGGCAAAAGATATTCTTTTTAAAAATAAAATATCTTCTAAGCTTACCGGAAGCGGTGGAGCTTTTTATACAGTTTTTAGTCGAATGTCTTTAGATAAAGTGAAGAATCTTTTGCCTAAGGAATGGAGTATTTTTGAAACGGAGACATTTTAATTGCAATTATATTAATTGAAATTAATTAGGTGATTTAGAACTAAGGAAAAGTTCTAAAAGCAACAATGGGCGATGTAAGTTTACATTGTAGGGTCTTTTTTTTTGACAGGTTTAAAGATAGGTGATTTACTTATTTTTATCAAGAAATCATATCTGAAATGTAAATTAAGCATAGCAAAAGTTTGGTTAAAAGGAGGTATTTTCTATGGAGATCACAGAAGTCAGAGTTTCTCTTCGAGAAAGTGAAGGCAGGCGTCTTAAGGCGTACGCAACAATTACTTTTGATAATTCTTTTGTTGTAAGAAACATTAAAGTTATTGAGGGTAATAATGGTTTATTTGTGGCTATGCCTGCTAGGAAGTTAAAACAGTTTTGTACTCGTTGTGGTAAAAAAGTAGAAATAGGCAGTCAATATTGTTGTTATTGCGGAGTGCAATTAACACAGGCTTTAAAAGAGTCGGAAGAAAATCGCCAAGCATCACATCAAGATTTGGCTCATCCGATTAATCAAGAGTTTCGGGATTATTTACAGAAGAAAGTTTTAGATGCCTATGATAAGGAAAAGAATGAACCCAAATTAGAGGCTACTAAAGAAGAAGAAACTAAAGAAGAAGAAAGCAAAGAAGAAGAAACTAAAGAAGAAGAAAGCAAAGAAGAAGAAACTAAAGAAGAAGAAACTAAAGAAGAAGAAAGCAAAGAAGAAGAAACTAAAGAAGAAGAAACCAAAGAAGAAGAAACCAAAGAAGAAGAAACTGTTATTAATAAAGAAATAGTTTCATAAATTAAACTAATATAAAAAACAAATCCGGTTTTAGGTTTTTTGTTTTAGCCTACAAAATACAATAATTTTG
>JAUVUO010000076.1 GCA_030601015.1 Candidatus Omnitrophota bacterium
AATAAAAATCCGGTAAAAACAAAATTATGCCCATACGATAATAAGTATTATCCAGTACATGAAAATGATTTTATTAAATTATTTGGAGTCCGTGCTAAAGGCAGCGAATTATTTTTGTTAAAGCAATTATACGGCCAGGCAAAAATAATGGTTATCGATATAAATTTTTCTAAAAGATTTAGGCTGGCTCGGTCAACTGTAAATTGGTTGAATGAGCATTCTTCTAGAATAAATAATTTAGGAAGAATAAATCTATATTTCGTAGATTAAGAATGAAGGAAGCCAAAGCTATATTTTAGGGGCTTAAAGGGTTTTCATGCAGTTTGGCAATGTTTTTTCGCAAGAAGATCTTTATTTTTTTAGCGAAAGGTGTTCGGTATTCTTTGTATAAAGCAGGAAATTTGTAAATTTTTCTGTAAGACCCAAATCTTATCTGTTTTGAGGGCCATACTATGTAGCTAAGAATTTGTTCCTGTTGTTGAATTTCGCAAGTATGAGTTTGTAGGTAATGTTTTTTAATATAAGATAATAGTTTCGGAGGATAATTTTTAAATCTACCTAAAAGTATTTGTTCGGGTTCATACTTGCTTAGAACAGAAATTAAGTAGTCAGGTGTTAAATTATCTATCAGCCTTCTTTTGGTTGAAAAAACTGCTAATTCCGGCGGAACTAATATATTGGTATAAAAAGCAAATATTGGCCTGTCGGTAAACATCCAGCGAGTATCTTTTTTATATTTTAGCAATAACTCAATCGCTCTTTTTTCTCCGGTAGTTGTTTTATTCCACAAAGATGTATGAATTTTATTGTATTTAGCAGATAATTTTAAACCGATTAGAGCTATCAATACTCCCTTTGCTAAGCACCTAAAAAATATTTTTAGTTTATTGCTGAAGGTTGTTTTCAAAAGGTTTTTGTTTTTTATTTTGATACATAACGTTTGGCTTAGGCCAATTGCGGCTAACCAACTCAGAGGTATTGAGATAAGAAGGTAATGATGTTTCCAGATAGGTCTGTGATTCAATAGTAGGATAAGAGCAAATGCCGACCATAAAAAAGGAAATAATAATTCTCTTTTTTTCTGCTTTATGATTAGAAATATGCCTATAAATGCAAAGATAATAATCTCGTAATCGTTAAGTATCATCGTAAACTTAGATAAAAAACTATATCTAAATCCAACAAAAGCTGATTTTAAGAGGTGAGGTTGGAATAAGCTTTGAATAAATAACTGCAGGTCGAAACGGAAAAATGACAAGGCAATAAAGATATAAACAATTAAAAGGCTGCTTAACCATAAAATGGCAGGGGGCAATATTTTTCCTCTCTCTTTTTTTAGGTATAGTTGTTTGTCATGAATTATCTCAAATAGGATAATGGGAATTAGAAATGAGGTAAAAAATTTTGTTTGCAGCGATAAAGCCATAAAAATACCTGATAATATAAGTAAATATTTTGACAAATATTTTTTGTAATGTTTTAGAAATAAAATCGAAAGCATGGCAAAGGAAAGAGCGGGAATCCCAATCATAACCGAAACGCTTAAAAGTGTGTATTCTGTGGATAAAATCAGAAATATTACGGCCAAAGAAGCGCAAAAGGCTCCTTTCGAGATTTTGATAGTTTGGTAGAACGCCCAAAGAAAGATGCTTGAGAATATTAGTATTAATATTCGTGCCCAATAAACCGAAAATCCAAAAAGCTTAAACCAAAAAGATAAAATTAGTGTTAATAAAGGAGGCTGGTCGCTCCATATTTCTTTATAAAGAGAGAATCCTTTCGAAAAGAGCAGAGATTTCATAAGATTAATTCCTTCGTCAGGATTGTATTCAAAAGTATTTTCAACCGGCACTTTTATAAGGATTGCGCTGATGAAAGTGGCTATCAAAATTACGGGAAGAAAAATATTTTTTTGTTTAGAGAAAAAAATTAGCAGATTTTTCATATTCGGCTGTTTTTATTTTGTGATTTATATTTAGGGGTAAAGTGAAAGCCTTAAAAGACAGAAATTAAAAAGGCCGCCATAAATTTCTACCATAAAGCTTCCTGAGCGCTCATATCTGAATTATAGAATAAAGAGCACAAAAATTTGCCGTTTTTACGAATAAATCATCATAGTAAAAACCTTTTGGAACTGTTTTACCGGCTGTTAAAATTATAACTTATTTAGGCTTTCGGGGGAAATTAAATTTTATTTTTATTTCACAAATAAAAAATCAGGGCCAATTTTAAAAATAGATCTGTGGAGTTGTATCTTTTGTCTTTAATTTGTGGTAAAATCGGCGTATAAATGGTCAGAAAAGTATAGGATTTTCTTATTTCCCTATGTTTTCTTTGAAAATCGCTAAGAAGTCGCTTTTTTTACAACTTCCGCAGTTCATATTCCATTTGACTCAGTCTACAAAATAATATTTATATATTAGATGAAACTAGGTGTAATGATATACAGGGTAAGGTGCAATCTGTATCGCGCAATTGCGCGTAAAGTTCTGAATAATTCAGCGATATGATTAAGAATTATCAAGACTGATGAAAGCCCCTTTAAATATGACAAAACAATTGTCTATTATAATTCCGGTACACAAAGAGAAAGAGATGATAAAAAAGGTAATTGACGATTTGAGGAGTACAATAAATATTGATTTTGAGTGTATTGTGGTTGATGATTGTTCTGGCGACGGGACATCAAAGATTCTTAAGAACCTTAAAAAAAAGAATACGCAGATTCTCAGGCATGCCCTACGTCAAGGATATGGCGCGGCAATTAAAACAGGTATAAAGCAATCCCAGGGAGAGATTATATGTATTATAGATGGCGATGGCACATATTTTTCCGAAGATATAGTAAAATTATTGCCGTTCATTAACGAATATGATATGGTTGTTGGGGCGCGGTTGGGGCAATCTACAAGATACTTTCCAATTTATCAAAAAATCGCAAAAGGTTTTATTTGTAACCTTCTTGGGTTTGTATTTAAAAGAAAAATTGAGGATATAAATTCCGGTTTGAGGTTAATGAAAAAAAGCCTTGTGAAAGAATATGCCGGTATACTTTCCGACAAATTTTCATTTACTGCCGGAATAACTTTAGCTATGCTGCTGGATAATAGAAGGATAAAATATATTCCCATAAACTACAATAAAAGAATCGGAAAATCTAAGGTTAAAGTGGTAAGTTACACCTGGAATTTTATAAAGGGTTATGCGAAAATTTTATATTATCTTAAATTGGATAGAACAAGGTTCGGGCAGTAAATAGCGCTGAGGAAAAGATGCGAAACACATTCAATAATCCTAAAAGTATAGTAAGCTTCATTATAATCCTGGTTTTTGCTTTCGCTATAAGGATGTTTTTCTTTTCTTGTGCTATTGGGGGAAATGATGAGGAACTAAATAAGGCCGTATTAGCAGCAGATGCTTCAGGATACCATCGCTACGCGTTGAATATATTAAATAACGGCTTAATTATTGAATTTGAACCGAAAAGGACCCCTGGATACCCTCTATTCCTGGCATTTATTTATAGGGTGTTTGGGGTTAATCTTAAGGTGGCTGCATTTTTTCAGTATTTACTGGATTTCTCCGCTATCTTTATTATTTTTTTAATAGCAAGAGCGATATTCAGATCCAATAAAATTCCGCTGATAGCAGCTTCGCTATATGCAATAAATCCAACATATATGTATTACTCTTCTAGGCTGATAAGCGAACCATTGTTTGTATTTATGTTTTCTCTTGCAGTGTTGAGTTTTGTTGTGGGCTTGAAGAAGAATAGAATCTTTTGGTTGGCAGCTTCGGGTTTTATCTTTGGTGTAGCCACATTAATAAAACCTGCATATAGCTTTATTCCGATAGTACTCTCTTTTATAATGTTGGTAAGCAAAGATAAGTTTCGAAAGAAAGTAAAACTTTTTTTAATCACAATAATATTTTTTGTTATCCCGTTATCTGCTTGGCAGGCGCGGAATCTGTATTTTTATGGATACTATGAATTATATAGCAATAAAGGCCACTTTCTGCATAATCGGTGTGTTGCTGAAGCAATTGCTTACTCTGAAAACATAACTTTCAAGGAGGCGTTTAAAAAACAAACAAGCGGCCCAGCAAAAAAGATAAAAAACCGCTTTGAGAGGTCAAAAAAATACCAGGCTCTTGCGAAAGAGTATATTCTAAAAAATCCCAAAACCTATCTCTATGTCCATTTAAAAGGATTAAAGAAATTTTTTTTTAAAGAACCCAAAATTCCGGACAGAATTAAGCTCTTTGGTATGGATCTCGAAAAGAAGGAGATGCCATGGATCATTCTTTTTTCCCAATTGTATTTAGAATACTTATTTTTCACTGTAGGTATAATATTCATATTTTGCCGAAAAGATGAAAAGTATGCAAGGATATATGTATTATTTGTCGTAATGACGTTAATTATAGTTGCATCTGGTGCTTCAGCAAGGGGTTTGACACGATACAGATATCCGTTGGTGCCGTTTTATCTTGTAATAAGTTCAAAAGGAATGTTTGAAGCCTTTAATTTTCTCAGGAAGAGATTAAAAAGCCGGCCATAGACATGATAGAAGATAATATGAATTTAGAAAATGTTATTATATTATTTTCTTCATCGGGGTTGTATCCAAAAGTTTCTTCAAGAGGAGCATTTACGAGGATTATACCAACGAATATAGTAAGAAGAAACAAGGGTAAACCAGGCATCTTTGAAGTTAGCAGAAAACTTTAATTTCGTCTTGTTTTATTAATTTTTTGGAACAACAAATTTAATTATCTTACTTATTTCTCTAAGATGAAAGGTTGGGGAGGCGCCTGCGCGTATTTTTTCGACTTCTTTCGTATAAATTCCAAGAGCCTCTTTTTCATATCCATTTTTTGCAGAGGCTAAAAATACAGAAAACCTTTTTAAAGCATTGTCACATAATGGAATCAGGTCTCTTTCTTCCTCTATCCAGTATGAATTGTAAATCCTTTTAAGTATAAGAAACCCCTCAAAAGAAAATATAATATCTATGCCGGAAGAAAAGGAAGGAGATTCTTGGAGTTCCGTCTTTTCTTTCTTTAGTTCTTTTATCTCCTCACTTAAATTCTTAGAATTAGAGTGGATAATTTTTCGGTAGTCTCTATTTTTATGAAAGTTCAAAGATTCGCCTCTTTTCTTTACAACATCTTTATAGAATACTTCGAAATTTTGAATGAGGCGGGCTTTTCTTAAAATCATGAGTTCTAAAGAATTTTCATAGTTCTTTTTTATTCTCTCAAGCGTGGAGTGAGAGAATAGTTCGAAATTATGTGTTTTTGCAGGAGTTATTACTTTTACAAAAAAATCGTTTGGCAATTCAGATACAAGTTTAATAAAAGCAAAGTTTTTTCCTGTATCCAGGTTTATATTTTTAAGGATATAATCTTTCCAAAGGCGGTAATAATATTTAGTGAAAGGCTTAGCATGTTTAGAGTATACCCAGTCATATCTTAATTCATCTGTATTTGACATATTGAGAGCATTTTCATTATCTATGCGCATTATCTTATTAGGTTTATTTGTTTTGTTAAGCGATAGAACTAAAAAGTTTTGCGGGCTAGAATCATAATTTGCCAAAAGCCAATCAATGGTGTGGCTTTTTAAAATATAATTAAGGGCTTTCGGGGAAAGTTTATGGGGTGGGCGTTTCGAGAGTGTTCCTATGTTGGGAATAAATCTCTGGATGGTCCCAGATATTTGTTTACCGTTTATGTTCAAAGTTGTGAAGTGAATCCGAGGTGTTTGTAGGCCGAATATTTTATACACTTTATACACTACAACAGCAATTTGTGCTTGCGTATAATTACGCCAATATCCGGATTCTTCTGTTTTTCGATGTTTAGGTTTAAATATCCATTTTCGTCCCAAGTTATCTTCCAAAATAAGTTTTGGATTATATCCTTGTAATGATATTTGAATAGGAGAAAGTTTAAAACTTAACATCTCAAATGTTTCGTCTTCTAATTTTGACCACTCTTCATAAATCTGAATAAGCCGGGTATAAGTATCTTCAGCATTTTTTTTCTCAAAAGGAAATATTTTTTGAGGAGCTAATAGAGAAAATAACAATACGAAGATAAGCAGGGAAGATTTATTTTTTGATTTTAACCACATAATGCCTTTAATGATGCGCCTTAGCTGAGACAGGGGTTGTAGTTGATAATAAAACGAATTTGTTATATATTATATAGCAGTAGCAATGAGAAATAAAGCTTTATTGATAACCGGGAGGTAGAAATGAGAAGAAGAATGGTAAATTTGGGAGCGGGTTTTTTAATTATGATTTTTTTGTCTAATGTAATGGCTAATGCAAGTACAATTCTTATAGAGGCTGTTAAAAAAGACCGTGTTTCAGAAATTATAGAAGCAATCAAAGAAGGGGCAGATGTTAATGCTAAGGATGAAGACGGTAAAACAGCGCTAATGTTTGTTGCCAAAGAGAATTCTTTAAATGTGGCAAAGCTACTAATCAAAGAAGGGGC
>JAUVUO010000215.1 GCA_030601015.1 Candidatus Omnitrophota bacterium
ACGCGATATATTTATTGAGGGAAGAAATTATTTTAGAAAAAGTTGACTTATAATTTTTCATATCCAACAATACTCTAACTAAAATACGGCGTTGTCAATTTTTTTAACAGTTCCAATATTACGAAATGAAATGAAAAGAAAAGATTTTGAAATTAAATTTTATGAAGGGATTTTAAAATATAGGCCGAATTTTATTAATGTCCTTATTTCTTTGGGCGATGCATATACCAAGAAAGGATTTTATGAGGAAGGATTGGTTTTAGACAGCAAGCTAGTGGCTTTAAGGCCGGAAGACCCGTATGCTCATTATAATTTGGCTTGTAGCTTATCGCTTTTGGGGCAGTTAGACAAATCATTAGAAGAGCTAAAGAGGGCTTTTTTTTTTGGATATGATGACTTATCTCATATGATGGGAGATTTGGATTTAAAGAATTTAAGAAAAATATCAAGATTTAAGGATTTTTATAGGAAATTAAAAAAATTAGAACCGGGATGTATTTCCTAATTAGCCGATATAATTATAATCTTCAATATTTTTGAACCCCCAGAATAATTTCCAGATTAGTTTATGGAAGAATCATTTTTATGATAAATAAAGATTCAATGGAAAAAAAAATTAAGAATAAAAGAAAGTATATAAGGATACATACCGTTGTCCCGGTAGAATTTTTTGTTTGTGATAATAAAGGGGAAAAAATCACACCCTGGATTCAAGGATTTACACGTGATATCGGAGATGGTGGTATTTGCCTTTTAATAAATGATCTTTGGGAGGGATTTGTTTGTCGGTTTCAAAATAAAGATGCCCTGTTTTTTTTGTATATAAATCTTCCATTTCAAAAAAATCCGTTGATATTCAAAGCCAAACTTGTTTGGTTTACAATTGAGAAACTTAATGAATTCAGTCAATATAGATTAGGTATGGAATTAATAGAGGTGGATACTAAAAAAAATAAAAAACTTTTTAAATTTGCCGTTTTTGGGAAATTAATTCCATATTTAATGAGTATTAGTATTGGATTATTAATTATTTTTTCAGGTTTTTGGGTGTGGAGGTCCGAAGGATTAATAAAGGAGAATAGGCTCTTAGGTAACAATTATGTAAGAATTTTAGAAAAACAATCAGTTTTAAACCAAATATTAGAAGAAGAAAAGAGTAAAAGTTTGTTTCTAAAAAATAGACAAGCAGTTCTTGAAATAGAAATGCGTAATATTAGGAATGTGTTGTCAGATTGGAAGAAAAATAATGTAGGGATTAGGAAAGATAATTTAAATAAAAACAATGTAGAGTTGTTAGAAGTAAGGCCTGTAGCCCACGATAAATTCCGAAGTATGGAATTTGAACTAGAGAAATTAAAAAAAGAAAATAATTTTTTAAAGAAAAAAGAAGTAGAGAATAAAGCGGCGGTATCAATAATTCAACAAAAAGTTAAAATTTTGAATAAAGAAAAAAGAGAATTTTCCTGTAAAATAATTGAGGGAATGTATGATTGGATAAAAAATCGGCAAGATTTGAATAGAGGATTGGTTTTAAGTTATGAGGGTGATGAAAATTTAAGAAAAACATGTTTCACTTATGACCAGGCTTTGGCTGTTTTGACTTTTATGATTTTTAAAGATACTGATAAGGCGGAAAAAATTTTATCTTTTTATGTGAACAAAATAAATAAGGGAGAAGCAATTTATAATGCCTATTTTACGAGTGGACAAGCTTTTGAATATGTTGTTCATTCCGGGCCTAATGCTTGGCTTGGAATGGCTGCTATCAGTTATGTTAGGAAGACAGGGGACAAAGAATATTTGATAGTTGCCGATAAAGTTAGTAAATTACTCTTAACATTAATGGATAAAGAAGGAGGTGTTGTTGGCGGGCCGAATGACGCTTGGTATTCTACGGAGCATAATTTAGACGCGTATTCTTTTTTTTATCAATATTATCGATTGACCGGTGAAAAAAAATATTTAAGAAGCGCGGAAAAAATTAAAAACTGGATTTCCCGGTACTCTTATACTTCTTCTGAACCGCCTATAAAAAGAGGCAAAGGAGATTCAACTATAGCTACAGATACCTATACTTGGTCAATAACCGCTTTCGGATTAAAAGAGCTGTACTCTTTAAAAATGGATCCGGAAGAAATATTGAAATATGCTGTAAAGAATTGTGAGATTTCTACAATGTTTAGACGCGTTGATGGAAATCTAAGAGTTAAAGGCTTTGATTTTGCTAAATCAAAAAATATTGCTCGTGGAGGAATAATCTCAGGTGAATGGACTTCACAGATGATTTTAGCTTTTGAAATTATGTCTGATTATTTTAAAGGTAGAGACATTCAAAAATCAAAGGAGTATATGCAAAAAGCAATGTTTTATTTTAATGAATTACAAAAAATGCTTATAACATCACCTTCCAGAGTGGGGAGAGAGGACCTTTGCCTACCTTACTCGTCATGTCCCTCAGCGGATACAGGCCACGGATGGCGCACCCCGAAAGGGAATAGAACAGGGTCATTAGCCTCAACAGCATATTGTTTGTTCGCGTATTATGGGTATAACCCTTTGAAAGATGATTATCTTGAAGTTTCTCTAAAAAATAAATATGATAATATGTAAAGATTTATTTGTAAAATAGAGATATTTTTTGAAATATTTGATGATAGTATTATAATAATATTTTTATCTGTGTAATCCTTGCCTACCGGCCGGCAGGCGATTATTAATCTGTGTAATCAGGTAATGTTGCTAAAAACAATATTACCATAATTGGAGTTTAAAAATGTTTAAATCAGGATTTGTAGCTATTTTGGGAAGGCCTAATGTTGGAAAGTCAACGCTTTTAAACGCGTTAATTGGAGATAAGGTAAGTATTATATCTCCGATTCCTCAAACTACGCGGCACCAAATAAAAGGTATTTTAAATTTAGAA
>JAUVUO010000064.1 GCA_030601015.1 Candidatus Omnitrophota bacterium
CATCAAAAAATGGTATAACCGATCCTCCGGGATAACCAAAAATCACTTTTACCCCTTCCTTAAGCAAACTTTCAATCAAAATTTTCGCACCATTCATAGTTTTATCCCGTTTAATATTTCACTTATTATTATATAATGTATTCCCTCGCCTTTAAAAATCACTTTTGATTATATCATCGGCTTTTAAAAAAAACAATACGAAAAAGCATTACCTTTGATATGGGAATAACGTGAGAACTTCTACCTTACCTCGCCTTTCAAAAGCCAAAAATATTTTTAAACTTTTCCGGAATTTTTAAGGAGCTTATATTCTACAGAATCAGCTAAAGCCTGCCATGCGGCCTCAATAACATTCTCAGACACACCAATCGTTGACCAACTATCAGATTCATCTTGAGACTCTATTAAAACTCTTACTTTAGCGGCTGTACCGCATTTTTCATCAAGGACTCTTACTTTAAAATCAATTAAACGCATTTCAGAAAGTTCCGGATAAAATTTAATAAGAGCTTTACGTAAAGCTTTATCCAAAGCATTAACCGGGCCATCACCCTCCGCCGCGGTATGTTCAATTTTATCGTTAATCTTTACTTTTATAACCGCTTCCGAAGTTAATTTATTTCCCCTCTTCTCTATAACTACTTTAAACTCTAATAAATCAAAAAACTTTTTATGTTCCTTTAATTCTTTCCGCAATAATAATTTAAACGAACCTCCGGCAGCTTCAAACTGGTATCCTTCCTGTTCTAATTTTTGAATTAGTTTATGCAAATCCTTAGCTTTATCGGATTTCTTATCCAAATCAAACTCTAATTCTTTAGATTTCACAACTAAAGTTGATTTACCGGCTAATTCAGAAACCACATACCTTCGTTCATTACCTACCAAAGAAGCATCTATATGTTCATAAGCTAAAGGATTCTTTATGACAGCATCAATATGAATACCGCCTTTATGAGCAAAAGCGCTTCTTCCTACAATAGGATGATTATCTCTGTGAACCATATTACATACTTCACTTACATAATGAGACAAATGAGTCAACCCTCTCAGTTTATCCGGTAAAATAAGATCGTATCCCATCTTTAACTGAAGTATTCCTAAAATCGGTATCAAATTCGCATTACCGCATCTTTCTCCATACCCGTTAATTGTCCCTTGGATATGAATACACCCTTGGTCTAAAGATATTACAGAATTAGCCACAGCTAACCCTAAATCATTATGACAATGTATTCCAAAACACTCTAAAGAAATCTTAGATTTAACTTCAAGAATTATATTCTTAATCTCCCAGGGAAGAGTACCCCCGTTAGTATCACAAAACACAATAACCTCAGCCCCGGCATCCTGAGCTGCCTTTATTGTTTTTAACGCATACTCCGGATTAGCTTTATATCCGTCAAAAAAATGCTCGGCATCATAAAAAACACGTTTATTATTTTTATTTAAAAATCTTACACTATCAAAAATAATTTTTAAATTTGTATCTAAACTTATTCTTAAAACTTCTTCTATATGCAAATCCCATGTTTTCCCGAAAATAGTCACATATTCAGTTTCCGATTCAATCAAACTAATAAGATTCGCGTCCTCTTCCACCGGCTTAGAAGGGTGTGCTGTTGATCCGAAAGGGACCAGCTTACTTTTAGTAAGCGGATTCATTTTAAAATAATCAAAAAATGCTTTATCTTTAGGATTAGAATAAGGCCACCCCCCTTCAATAAAATCAATACCAAAATCATCTAACTTCTTGGCAATATTAATTTTATCCTGACAAGAAAGTGATATTCCTTCCGTCTGAGCCCCGTCTCTTAAAGTTGTATCATATAAACTAATTTTTTTCATTTCACATACTCTTTTATATATTCTCCGTCTATTAAACCATCGCGATAATACTTCATTATCGACTCTTCCATTGACAGCATACCCAAATTTTTACCGGTTTCAATAATTGAAGGAATCTGATACCATTCACCTTCTTTAACCAATCTTTTCATCGCGCTGCTCATTATTAATACTTCTGCGGCAACTAAAAGGCCTTTACCATCTAATCGAGGCAATAATTCCTGTGTAATAACACCTTTTAACATTAAAGCTAACCTGCTGAGAATATGTTTCTGCATATCAGCAGGGAAAAAAGAAGTTACCCTATCTAAGGCCTGTATTGAAGTCGCTCCATGAATCGAAGATATAACCAATACTCCTGATTCGGATGCCGAAATAGCCACTTCCATAGTTTCCATATCCAAAATTTCACCTATCACCAAAACATCAGGATTTTGCCTTAAAGCATTTTTAGCAGCTTTCGCGAATGAAACAGTATCTCTTCCAACCTCCCTCTGTTTTATAATCGACTTCTTGTTTGTATGTAAATACTCTACAGGATCCTCTATCGTGATGATTATATTTTCCTTTTTGTTATTTATTAACTCTACCATTGAAGCTAAAGTTGTAGTTTTCCCTGATCCTGTTCTTCCGGCAATTAAAATAAGCCCTTTCTTATTTTCCATAAGTTTATCTACAATTACCGGCAATCCCAAATTAGACGGTATACCTGTTTCAACAGGAATTAATCTAAAAGTTCCTTCTACCTTACCCATCTGCATATGTATATTAACTCTAAATCTTATTTTTTCATTATATCCAAAAACAAAATTCATTTCTTTTTCTACTAAAAACTGTTCATATTGTTCCGTATCTAAACAATCAAATAAAGCAGCCCTTAATGAATCCGCGGTAAAAGGTTCTACTTTAGCTATTTCCATTCCGCCAATTCTCTTTAGAATGGGAGGATAATCCGCGACTAATTGCAAATCAACAACCTTTTCTAAATCAAGTTCATCAATAACTTTAAAAAGGTCAGCTCTATTTAAAAATTTGGCAAGTTTATTTTTACTATCATCGCTTATATCTTTAATCTCTACCCCGATGATATATTTCATTATCTGATCACCTACCTGAACCCATTTTACCCGTCCTATATAAGAAATTCCGCATTCGGCCTCTCTAAAAATTTTAATTCTAAGTATAGAGTTTAACTCTATCGGTTCTTCCGAATAAAACCCAAGGCCTTTTTGGGTTATATTTCTTGCTTTAGTGCAAACCGGTATGCCAAAAGCCCCATCTTTAAAAACCTTTTCATATTGAATTTCATCTCTAAACTTAATTCTTCTATCGATCCTTCTATCGTCTTTTTCCATAACGTAAATTATTCCTCAATCTAAATATCAAACTTTATGTAATTCGAAAATTTTGTGGAGAACTTTTAAAGCCTTCTTCCCTAACTCTTTTTTTATAACACAAGAAATACTGATCTCGGAAGTAGATATCATATCAATATTTATCTTATTCTTTGCAAGCACTGAAAAACACTTTGCCGCAACCCCGGAATGAGACCTCATTCCCACCCCCACGATCGAAACCTTAGCAATATCTTCATCAAAACTAACTTCGCCTGATCCAATATCTTTAGAAATCCTTTTAGATATTTTAATAGTCTTAGAAAGATCTTTTTTCGGTACGGTAAAAGAAATATCCGTAGCATTTTTATGACTTACATTCTGAACTATCATATCGACATTTATATTCGCGCAAGCCAAGTCATTAAATACATGGGCGGCAATACCCGGTTTATCTAAAACATTGCATAAAGTAACCTTTACTTCATTATCAGTAAGCGCCACTCCTCTTACAACCGCTTCTTCAATTACCGGTGTTTTTTTCATAATTATTGTGCCCTCCTTTTTAGAAAAACTGCTCCGAACATGTAAAGGAATATTAAATTTTTTAGCTACTTCAACAGCCCTGGTATGCATAACTTTAGCACCTCTGGACGAAAGCTCAAGCATTTCATCAAAAGTTATATATTTCAACTTTCCAGCATCCAAAACAATTCTAGGATCCGCAGTATAGATACCTTCCACATCGGTATAAATCTCACACATATCAGCTTTAATCGCTACAGCTAAAGCTACAGCACTTAAATCGGAACCTCCCCTTCCCAGGGTAGTTATTTCAAAATCCGTACTTACTCCTTGAAAACCGGTTATGATAACAACTTTACCTTTATTTAATTCTTTCCTTATCCGATCAGCTTCAATCTTTAATATCTTAGCTTGACTATGATAAGTATCTGTAATTATTCCCACCTGTGATCCGGTAAGAGATATGGCATTAACCTTTTTTTTATGTAAAGCCATAGCTAACAAAGCACAAGATATCTGTTCCCCTGTTGAAACTAACATATCCATCTCGCGCTCTGAAGGATTCGTATTTATTTTTTTGGCTAAATTGACTAACTCATCCGTAGTATCACCCATAGCTGAAAGAACAACTATAACTTTACAGCCTTTTTTAACATCAGAGGTTATCCTTCGGGCAACATTCTCAACACATGTAACATTAGCTACAGAACTTCCTCCAAACTTTTGAACAATAATTTTATTTTTTAATCCCTTTGTCATTGTAACAACTTCCTGAATTATAATATTGTAAATACTCCTAAAATATGAAAAATATACCCTATTATAAACAAACTGAAAATCACCACAAAAAAAGACACACCCATTTATTTCTTTAAGAAATAACTTAACAAATCAACACCTTTTTCGAAATAAAGGGAACTGTTTTGAGCTTCAACCTCAGAATACGAAGAAGCCTCTCCCTTTGCTACTCCGGCCCCTGATATCAAAAATGGAACCGGCTCAGCGGTATGAGTTCTTAAAACGATAGGGGTAGGATGATCAGGCGTGATTAAAATTTTAAAATCTTGATTTTTTAACCCTTCAAGAAGAGTTACTACCACCATTTTATCTATTCTCTCCAGACAAACAATCTTCATTCTTAAATCCTGATTATGACCGGCCTCATCCGTTGCTTCTATATGAAGAAAAACAAAATCTAACTCCTTAAGCGCTTCCAAAGCAGCCTGAGCTTTACCAACATAATTGGTATCGTAATACCCATTGGCTCCTTCGACCTCTAACACTTTAAGCCCGATTATCCTTCCGATACCCTTTATTAAATCCACAGCAGATATTACGGCTCCTTTAATCCCAAAATGATCTTCAAACAGAGGCATAGAAGGCTTACCTCCACAACCCCAAAGCCAAATCATATTAGCAGGATTCTCCCCTAAATCTAATCTTACTCTATTTATTTCATGATCACCTAAGATTTCCTTAGACCGATTCATAAGATCAATAAGAACTTCACTATTTTTACCTTTAGGCAAATATTTTATTATTTCTTTACCCATAATATCATGCGGCGCGAAAAATTTTAATTTATCTAACCCCAAACTTTTTCCGCCTCTAATAACCATAAGATTACGGTAACTGGTTCCAAAAACAAATTTAATCTTATCTGTTCCTAAATTTTTATTTACATGCTCCATAAGGATTTTTGCTTCTTTGTTTGTTATATGGCCGGCACTATAATCAAAAAGCTTATTCTCATCTTTAGTAATTAGATTACATCTCAAAGCTAAATCATCCTCTTCCAAAGTTACACCTAAATTTGCAGCCTCTAAAGGCCCTCTTCCCGCATAATAAATATTAGGATCATAACCCAACAAAGAAAGATTAGCTACATCACTCGAAGGAATAAACCCTTTAGGTACAGTTTTTACTCTTCCTACCAGCCCTTTTTTCGCTAAAGAATCCATAAAAGGGGTTTCCGCGGCTTCCAATGGAGTTTTATTCCCTAAAATGTCTATAGGATAATCACTTGCGCCATCTAAAACAATAACAATATACTTCATAATTTTTTACACCTTTTAAATTTATTCTTATATTTACAAGAAATTAAAATATCTTTAAACCCCAATTTTCCAGTATACTTTTATATACCATTTAAAACTGATATAAAAGAGTTTAATACAAACAATATCTCCTTGCAAGATATTTTTAACATGATAATATCATATTCTATGATTAAAGATGGAGACCTTGTCTACTTATATAATGATGAAAAGAGAAACTTTCTCTTGAAAGTAGGTAAAAATACCTTACACACAGATAAAGGCTTCTTTAAAACCTCAGACATAATCGGGAAAAATTTCGGCGAAAAAATCGAAACAAATCTTGGGATACCTTTCTATATTTTAAGGCCATATCTACATGAAATGATAATGAAAGTACGAAGACAGACCCAAATAATATACCCTAAAGATATCGGAATAATTCTTACTAAAGCAAACATTTTCCCGGGAGCAAAAGTTATAGAATCCGGCATTGGCAGCGGAGCTTTAACTACAGCCATGGCAAATTTCGTCCGGCCGAACGGAAAAGTTCATAGTTATGAAAGAAATGAAGAATTTTTAAATAATGCCAAAAAAAATCTGGTAAAAAATGGGTTAAGTGAATGGGTAGAATTTAACCACTTAGAAATAATCGATGAATACCCAGAAAAAGAAGCTGATTTCATAATGATAGATATAGGGAGCCCTTGGGACTTGATTGACGCAGCCTACAAATCCTTAAAAGGCGGAGCAAGGTTAGCTACAATATGCCCTACCTTCGAGCAATTAACAAAGACTGTCTTCACCTTAGAAGAAAAAGGATTTATAAACATAGAATCAATGGAAATCCAATTAAGAAAGATTTTAGTTAGAAGAGGCAAAACCCGCCCCGAACAAAGAATGCCCTGCCATACAGGCTGGTTAGTATTCGCTTCTAAAATAATAAAAGAAGATACTATCGAAAAAAAATCAGACGACAACAATACAGACCAATAAATCAATAAATATTACCCGCGAATATATCGTAAACAATCCTGTATTATTGGATAATGGCGAAAATAATTTGACAAAACCCTTAAAAGTATGATATATTTAATATGGTCAGATTAAATGACTAGTCTATTGAATTAACCATTAAAGGGGGTAGAAATGACTACTTTAACAACAACTACTACAAGCAACGCAAAA
>JAUVUO010000014.1 GCA_030601015.1 Candidatus Omnitrophota bacterium
ACCGGCGGAAGATGGTGAAGGCAAAGACGTAATTTTGGATTATCGTATTCCCGCGGATGCCGCTTTCTTAGGATTTGCTAATAGCGGCAAGACAAGCCTGTTTAACAATCTTACTAACAAAAATTATAAAGTTGCTGAATATCCTTTTACCACTAGCTCTTGTATTTGGGCTGATAGTGAATATGAGTTTAAAATAGTTACACTTTTAGATACACCTCCCTTTAAAAGGAGAAAAGATTCGGATCAGATTATAAATGCTAATTTTTTGAAACATATTTTCCGGTGTAAAATTATAGTTTTACTGAGTGATGATTTTTCTAACTGTGAGAAAGATTTTGAGGCTATTATTAATGAAATAAAAATTTATGATGAGTCTTTACTAAAGGAAAAAATAATTTTGAAATTGTTGACTAAAGTTGATAAAATAAAAGAAAAAATAAATAATAAAGATATTTTAACAGTATCGGTTAATGAATCTGCGGCAATAGAGATTTTTCAGAAAAAAATGGTTCAAATTTTAGAAATCGATAAGAGTAAATAGTATAATTATGGTTCGAGGCATAAAAAAAATTATTGTTAAGATAGGAAGCAGTGTTATTGCTCCCGGAGGACATTTGGATTCCGCATTGGTAAGTAAAATTGTAAAGGATATACTTAACGCGGAAAACCAAGGGGTAAAAGTTATTTTGGTTAGTTCAGGCGCGGCAGCTTGCGGTTTGACTAATTTAGGATATAAAAGAAGGCCTCAGGACATTCATTCATTAATGGCAATTTCTTCGGTAGGACAAATTCTGTTGATGGATGTTTTTAATGCTAAGTTTAAACGATATGGGCGTAAATGCGCTCAAATGCTGTTTACTTGGGATGATTTTGAAGACCGTAAGAGGTTTAAAAATATGTCTAAGATTATTGATAAATTATTATCTATGAATATAATACCTGTTATAAATGCTAATGACGCGATTTCTCACGAAGAGATTCGGTTTGGAGATAATGACCGGCTTTCCGCAAGGGTAGCTGATTTAGTCAGCGCGGAACAATTGATAATACTTTCCGATGTTGAGGGTTTATTAAAAGAAGATAAGGTAGTAGATGTAGTTCATAAAATAGATTCTGAAATAGAGGCTTTGGTGAAAATAGAAGATAAAATTCATACCAGCGGAGGTATGCATACTAAATTGGAAGCCGCGGAAATAGCGAGTTTTTCCGGAATAATGACTAGGATAGCTTATGGCCGGGAGAAAAATATTATTAATCGCATTATAACCGGGGAAGCTTTGGGAACTCTCTTTATACCTTCCAAAAAGATAGAGAAAGCACGTAAAAGATGGATTGCTTTTAGTAAAAAAATTAAAGGTACAATCCATATAGATGATGGGGCAATGGATGCTCTTATGAATATAGGTAAAAGCTTGTGGGGAGTGGGAATTTTAAAAATTGTAGGTGATTTCAAAAAGGATGACGCCGTAAATGTTACGGATACACAAGGAACAATATTAGGGCGCGGATTGGTTAACTATGGTTTTAATGAATTGAACCTGAGAGAAAAGAAATTAGAAAAAGAAGTTGTACATAGAGATAATTTCGTAAATGCTGTTGATGGGAGGCGGTGGAAAACCGGCAAAAATACAAAGGATAATTAGGTGAATACAAGAGGGGGGCTTTTTGTTTAATCGAAAAGTTATTTCAGGACAGCGCCATTAATGGTTGGTTTTTAAAGAATAGTAAGAGAATAAATATATGAGTATGTATATAAAAAAAATAGCTAAAGAGGCTAGGGAAGCTAGTTATAAAATGGTTAATTTAACTACCCGGCAAAAAAATTCAGCTTTATTGAGTATGGCTAAAGCTTTAAGAGTAAATAAAGAGTTTATTATCAATGAAAACAAGAAAGATTTAAAAGCTGCTGTTGAGAATAAGTTGAAACAGAGTCTTATAGATAGGTTGGCCCTTAATGATGAGAGAATTGAGGAGATGAGTGTTTCTTTAGAAGAAGTCGCGAAATTATCAGATCCGGTGGGCCAGATAATATCTAAAACCAAAAGGCCGAATGGAATTGAAATAGATAAAATAAGAGTCCCTATAGGTGTTGTTCTTATTGTTTATGAAGCAAGGCCGAATGTGACAAGCGATTGTGTGGGGTTATTATTTAAAACTTCTAATGTAGGTATTTTAAGAGGCGGAGGAAGCGCTATCCATTCCAATAAAGCCATTGGGGATGTACTTAAAGAATCGTTGAAGAGAAAAGGCATAAGTTTTCCGGTATTTTTTGTGGTTGAAAAAATAGATCATAAAATTGTTGACGGATTTTTAAAAGAAGATAAATATATTGATTTGGTTATTCCTCGAGGAGGAGAATCACTTATTAGAAAAGTTGTTGATACCTCAAGTATTCCGGTAATAAAACATTATAAAGGGGTTTGTCATATATTTGTAGATAAAACCGCCTATATTCGGAAAGCTTTGAGAATATGTATTAATGCTAAAGCTCAGAGGCCGTCTGTTTGTAATGCTGTTGAAACAATATTAGTTCATGAAGGTATTGCGAAAAAATTTTTACCGCTCTTTAAAAAAGAATCCGATTTTTTAGGAATTCAAATACGCGGAGATAAAAAAACTTCTGAAATAATTCAAAATATTAAAATGGCTCAAAAAAAGGATTGGACAACAGAATATCTTGATTTAATTGTTTCTATAAAAGTTGTAAAAGATTTAGATGAAGCAATTGAACATATAAATTGTTACGGCTCACATCATACGGACAGTATTGTTACTAATAATTCTAAACAGGCGGAAAAATTTGTAAAAGAAGTAGATTCAGCTTGTTGTTTTGTTAATATTTCTACCCGATTTAGTGACGGACACCAATTTGGGTTAGGTGCGGAAATAGGCATATCAACTGATAAGCTGCATGCCCGCGGGCCAATGGGGTTGGAAGAATTGACAACCTACAAGTATATAGTCCGGGGTGAAGGCCAAATAAGGGAATAAATAAAAAATTAGTGTTTAGGATAGAAGCCTTGCAATTATGAAAATAGGAATATTAGGAGGGACATTTAATCCGCCTCATGTGGGGCATCTTGTTTTGGCTCAAGAATTTGTTGAAAATTTTGGGCTGGATAAAATATTTTTTATCCCAACAAATGTATCTCCCCATAAAGAAATAGAGAGTGTAAATGTTGCTGATCGGCTTGAAATGATAAAATTGGCTGTTGCAGGCAATAATTGTTTTGAAGTTTTGGATTTGGAAATAAAGAGAAAAGGTGTTTCTTATACGATAGATACGATTAAAGAACTAAAAAAAAAATATCAAGGCCAAGAATTTTATTTAATTATAGGTTCGGATTTGGCTAACGATTTTTCTAATTGGAAGGATTATGAAGAAATTAAAAAAATAGTTAAGGTAGTTGTCGCTTGCAGGAAAAGTTTTCCTTTAAAAGAAAAGGATGATTTTATTTTGTCTGATGTTACACAAATAGAGGTATCTTCTTCTAAAATAAGAAGTCTTATTAGAGACGGCCATGATGTAAAGTATTTTGTTAACAAGGAAGTTTTGTATTATATAAAAGAACACGGATTTTATTTAAGAAAGGAGGACTCATGATTAAATTTGGTACTGACGGTTGGAGAGCCGTAATAGCGGAAGATTTTACTTTTGAAAATATAAAAAATCTTTCTCAAGCAATAGCAGATTATCTTAAAAGTAAGGTTAGAAAGAAAAAGAAAATAGTTGTCGGATATGACCGCAGGTTTTTATCTAAAGAGTTCGCGGAAACTGTAAGTTTGGTTTTAGCGGCAAATAATATAAAAGTTGTCTTATCTAATAGAGATGTTCCTACTCCGGTGGTAAGTTATCATTGTGGTTTAGATAAATATAATTTAGGTGTAATGATTACAGCTTCACACAACCCGGCAAAATTTAACGGATTAAAAATTAAAACAGCCGAAGGCGGATCAGCGGATAAGGATATAACGGATGCCGTAGAAGGTTGTCTTTACAAAAATAAACCAAAAGTTATCCCATTGGAAGCAGCCAAAGAGAAAGGGTTGTTAGAAGTTAAGGATTTAACTAAAGATTATATAAAGTTTTTTAAAAAATTTGTTGATATTGAAAAAATAAAAAAGCTTAAACTGAAAGTTTTGGTTGATAATATGTACGGGACAGGGGGTGATTTTGTTGAAAAAATTTTAGGTGTTAGCCAAGTTAAGATAGATTATCTGCACAATGAATTTAACCCGTCTTTTGGAGGGATTAATCCCGAACCTGTTGAATCCAATTTAAAAGAAATGTTAAAAATAATGAAAGAGGGCAAATATGATGTAGGTTTGGTTCTGGATGGAGATGCTGATAGGATAGCTATGGTTGACGGAAACGGTAATTATATTAACGCCCAAGTTATTTTACCCCTTTTAGCTATTCATATGATAAAAAATAGGAAAATATCCGGGGGTATAGGTAAAACGGTTGTGGGCAGCAATATAATTGAAGATGTCGCTATTTCTTTGGGGGTTGCTTGTTATGAAACTCCTATAGGATTTAAATATTTAACGAACCTTTTTATGGACGGCCTAATTTGTGTTGGAGGGGAAGAAGCCGGAGGTATTGGGTTTAAAGGTTATGTGCCTGAGAGAGACGGTTCAGCAGCTTTTCTGATTCTTTTAGAGATGATTGCGGTTGAAAAGAAAAGTTTTGATACCTTGCTTTCTGAATTCTATAAACAATATGGCAAATATTATTATACCAGAACGGCTATTCCGGTTGAAAGTGTTAAGAAAAGTTTAAAAGATATGAAATTGCCAAAGACTCTTTTTGGAAAAAAAGTCGAAAGAGTAAATACTCTTGATGGGATAAAATTAATGACCAAAGACAGCTGGCTTATGTTTAGGAAATCAGGAACTGAGCCTATAGTAAGAGTTTATTCTGAAAGCAAAAGCAGGAATGAAGGAGTTAAGTTGGTGAATTTAGGGAAGAAGATGGTATATGCTTTATAGAATCGCGGCGATATTATTTTTTATTTTATTTAAATTTTTTTTTAGGTTAGAAGTTGTAGGAAAAAAGTGTTTCCCCAACGGCCAGCCTTTTATCTTAGCGGCTAATCATTTGAGTAATTTAGACCCCTTAGTCTTAGGAGTTGCCGCTTTTCCGCGGAAGATACATTTTATGGCTAAGGAAGAGCTCTTTAGCAATAAATTTAATTCGTTTATATATCGGCAGCTAGGAGTTATGCCTTTAAAAAGAAGCTCAACAGATATAAACGCTTTAAGGACAGCTTTAAGAATTCTTAAAACAGGGTCTGTAGGGATTTTCCCCCAAGGAGCAAGGAGTCTTAACTTTGAAAAAGTAAATTCCGGAGTAGGTTTTCTCCAAAAAAAGGCGAAAGTTCCTATAATCGCGGCAAAAATTTATGGAACGGACAAAGCTCTTCCTAAAGGGGCAAAGTTTTTTAAGCAAACAAAAGTAAAAGTAGTCTTTGGCAAAGTTGATAATATAGATAAAAATAATGATTATGAAGAAATTGTTTTGAAAGTTGTAGATAAAATAAAAAGTCTATAATTGCGTGGTAGTTCGGGAAAAAATTGGTCTGATTAAAATCCAAGCATTTAAAAGGTTTTTTATTGACAAATTCAGCAATTTAAGAGATAATTCTAAAGATTTAAGCAAAATGGGTTTAAATAGATTGCTATTGTTTGAGTATTTTATTATAATTATACTTAAGTAATGTTTATATATTTGTATTGGCAAAAGTTTATACGTTAATTATCTGCCATTAAATCTTTATGATGGCGGGATAAATTTATCACAGGAGGAGTTGAAAAATATGGAAAGTGTTTCTAGCGAGTTGGCCAAAGCTTATTATGATTCTATTAAGGAAATAAATGAGGGGGAGGTTGTAAAAGGTAAGATTGTTAGTGTAACCCCTACTGAAGTTATAGTAGATGTCGGATATAAATCCGAAGGGATAATACTTAGCTCGGAGTTTACCGGAGTTGAGCTTAATGATTTGGATGAAATCGATGTTTACGTTGAAAATGTTGAAGATGAAGAAGGAAAAATTATACTTTCTTTTAAAAGGGCAAGGGAAGCTAAGGGGTGGTTGACTTTAGTTAATAGTTATAAAGAAGGTGATTTGGCTGAAGGTTTTGTTGTTCGAAAGGTAAAAGGCGGATATATAGTGAGTGTTTTTGGTGTAGAAGGATTTTTACCTCAAAGTTTATCTTCTTTTAGAAACATGTCCGAAGAAGAAGTTTTTAACAAATCATTTAATTTTCAGATAGTTAAAATGAACAAAATAAAAGGAAGTTTTATTATATCCCGAAGAGATGCTTTACGTGTAGAAAAAGAGGCTTTTCGTAAAAAAGTTTGGGAAACAATTGAGAAAGGCCAGAAAATGAAAGGCCGAGTAAAAAGTATTACCAATTTTGGCGCGTTTGTTGATTTAGGCGGTGTAGACGGCCTTCTTCATATCGCGGATATGAGTTGGAAAAAAATCACTCATCCTTCTGAAATTGTTGCTGTAGGTTCAGAAATTCAAGTTTTGGTATTAGGGTTTGATAAAGAAAAAGGCAGGATATCTCTTGGATTAAAACAAACCACCCCTGATCCCTGGCAGGAAATAAGTTCAAAATTTCCTTTAAATTCAGAAGTTAAAGGGAGGATTACTAACATACAAAATTATGGAATATTTGTAGAGTTGGAAAAGGGAATAGAAGGGTTGGTGCATATAAGTGAAGTTTCATGGACGAAAAGGTTTATTAATCTACAGGAATCTTTTGCTATAGGTGATGTTATCGAAGCAAAAGTTATTAGTATAGAGATTGAACAAAGAAAAATATCTTTAAGTATTAAACAATTAGAAAAAGACCCTTGGGAGGATGTAGAAACATTAGTAACTATTGATAATACAGTTAAAGGTAAAGTTACAGGGTTCGGCGAAGGGTTTGCATATATTGAATTAGAAAACGGGTTGGAGGGCCTTGTTTATAATGATGACCTGAATTGGACAAAAAGAGTAACTAGGGCTCAAGAAATCTTAAAGAGAACACATACTTATGAATGGAAAATTTTAGGTATAGATCGTTCATCCAAGAAAATTATTTTAGGATTAAAACAACTCATTGAAAATCCGTGGCCTGCGATTTTAAAGAAATTTCCTGTAGGTACGGTTGTTGAAGGGGAGGTAGTAAAGAATACTAATTTTGGTGTATTTGTTAAAATTGATGATTCTTTAGAAGGATTAGTTTTTTCCGGTGAAATAGAATCTGAAAGGATGGAAGCCCTTAAACCGGGAGATAATATTACCACTAAAATAATAAAGATAGAACCTGGCTCAGCAAAAATCGGTCTTTCGGCAAAAATAGATTAATCTGCTCAGAATTAATTTTTCTTGTAAAAGCTAAATATATTAGCGTTGGAGTATAATAGCGCCTAATTGCAGTGATTAAAACGCCAATGTTTTTAATCATTGTAATCGGCGATTCATTGTAGTAATCGTGGATTATTGGATTTTTTACCATGCCCATATTTTGAATTGTAATAAAATAAGATTGCAGCAAAATTAAAGGAAAAATAACGGCGTGAATAAGCAGGTTAAGCAACATTTAGAGGTTATAAAAGAAAACGCTGTTGATATAATATCTGAAGACGCGATAGTCTCGAAATTAGAGAATTCTTTTAAAACGAATAAGCCTCTAAAATTAAAAATAGGATTTGATCCTACAGCTAGAGACATCCATTTAGGGCACACGGTTCTTTTACGGAAATTGCGTAAACTTCAGGATTTAGGCCATCAAGTTTATTTTATTATTGGTGATTTTACTGCTAAGATTGGTGACCCTTCAGGGAAAACAACACTTCGTCCTGTATTAAGTGATGAAGAGATTAGAGATAACGCTTCTACTTATATTGATCAAGCCGCTAAAATTTTAGATAAAAACAAAACAGAAATTATTTATAACAGTATTTGGTATAAGAATATGAAAGTTTCAGATTTTTTATCAATACTATCTTCATATACAGTAGCCAGGATTTTAGAAAGAGATGATTTTTCGCAGAGATTAAAAGAAAATCGGCCATTGACACTTTTAGAAATAATTTATCCTTTGATTCAAGGGTATGATTCCTGTAAGATGTCCGCGGATATTGAATTTGGAGGGACAGATCAGAAATTTAATTTAATAGTAGGTAGACATCTTCAGCAATTTTTTGGGCAGCCTTCTCAAGCAATCATTACCATGCCTATTTTAGTCGGGCTGGACGGTAAAAATAAAATGTCAAAATCATTAAATAATTATATAGGGATTTTTGAAAGTCCGAAAGATATGTTTGGTAAATTGATGAGCATTTCGGATGAGATTATGTGGGAATACTACAAGTTTTTTAGTGACCAAGATATTGATACGGCAAAAAATATACACCCTAAAAAAGCGAAAATGTCTTTAGCCCAAGAGTTAGTTTCTTTTTATCATTCTCAAGAATTAGCTCTGAAGGAGAGAGAAGAGTTTGAAAGAGTTTTTTCTAAGGGAAAACTTCCTGAAAATATTCCTTTATATGAAACAAACAAATCCCCTATTGATTTAATAGAAGTTCTTTTAAATGCTAAAATAGTGACTTCAAAAAATGAGGCCAGGAGGTTAATTTCTCAAGGCGCGGTGTCATGGTTAACTGTAAATAGTTCGATATGTGTAGCGGTAAAAGAATCAATAGTAGAAATACCCCCTCAAGGTATAGTTTTCAAAATTGGAAAAAAACGCTTCCTAAAAGTTTCTTTCTCTTAAAAGGGATACCTCAGAAAAGCTTCTTTGTGTTCGTCTGTTTCTGACGGGATAAATTGGCGCTGTTGCAAAATATCCTTTTGTCATTGTCCGGCTTGACCGGACAATTCAGAACTACTGACTTTCTGGATTCGCACTTCTGTGGGAATGAAACTTTTAGCTTATTTTGCAACAGTCATTTTAATAAATCCTTGCATTTTATATTGCTATTGATATAATAGCTGCTCCAGGTAAGGATATATTCCTCTAGAATAAACTAAGGTGGTCCTTTAAATAATTTTTTATATGGGAATTTGAAATTTTTATTGTTGGAAGAATTGTACTAATTAAGCAAGTACCTTTATCCCTTAGAAAGTGGAAGAATATTTTGTGAGTGTGGTTGGAGAAAATATATAAATAGTTTAATTAATTTATATTTAATTTTAAAGAGGAGGTATTATGTCAGTAAAAGTAGCTATTAATGGTTTCGGAAGAATTGGAAGATTAGTTTTACGGTCAGCATTAGAAAGAGGTGAAACAGATGTAGAGATTGTTGCAGTTAATGATCTTACTAACGCGTCTACTTTGGCATATCTTCTTAAATACGATTCAAGTTTTGGAATCCTTGATAAAGAAGTAAAGGCGGAAGGGGATTCTATAATTATAGATGGCAAAAAAATTAAGGTTGTTTCAGAAAGGGATCCGGGTAATTTACCTTGGAAGGAATTAGGTGTAGATGTAGTTGTGGAGTCTACCGGATTTTTTAGAGATGCTGAATCTGCAGGTAAACATATAACATCAGGAGCAAAGAAAGTAGTTATTTCTGCACCGGCAAAGGGTGATGTTGCAACTTTTGTTATGGGTGTTAATGAAGAAAATTATGACGCGTCTAAAGATCATATTGTTTCAAACGCCTCTTGTACCACCAATTGTATAGCTCCGGTTGCAAAAATTCTTCAAGATACATTTGGTATAAGTAAAGGCCTTATGACAACGATTCATTCATATACCGGTGACCAGCGCTTGCTTGATTTCCCTCATTCAGATTTACGCAGAGCAAGGGCAGCAGCGCTTTCTATGATTCCAACTACTACAGGGGCGGCTAAAGCCGTTGGATTAGTTTTGCCGGAGTTAAAAGGTAAACTTGACGGTTTAGCTATTAGAGTTCCTACACCCACTGTTTCAATTGTAGATGTAGTATTTCAAGTTAACAAGGAAGTAACAAAAGAAGAAGTTAATAAGGTATTAACAGAAGCTTCTAACAATAAACTAAAAGGAATTCTTGGAGTTAGCAAAGAGCCTCTAGTGTCTATTGATTTTAAAAAGAATGCTCTTTCATCTATTGTTGATGCGGATCAGACATATTGTCTTGGAGATATGGTTAAAATTCTTTCATGGTATGATAATGAATGGGGATATTCTTGCAGAGTTATAGATTTGATCAAATATATGACAAAATAAGGGGTTGTTTGTTGCTAAATGCAGCATACACAAATTAATGATTTGATTTCAAAGATTGAGAATATTAGCTTTTTATCACAGAAATTATATTATAATCGTTAAAATCAAGTGTTGGTGTTATCCCGAAACAGCGCCAATAAGGGAAGGAAATTAAAAAATGAATAAGAAATCTGTTAAGGATATAGATTTAAAGGCTAAACGTGTATTGGTTAGAGTTGACTTTAATGTGCCTTTAAATAAAGAGCTGCAAATTGCCGATGACAATAGAATAAAAGCATCTCTACCTACAATTAAATACATTATTGAAAGAGGCGGAAAGGTGATTTTAATGAGCCATTTAGGCCGGCCGAAAGGAGAAGTAAAATCCGAGTTTAGTTTAAAACCGGTTGCCGGCCGTTTAAGCGAATTGTTAGGCCAACCTGTTGATATTCTGGATGATTGTATCGGGGAAAAAGTTAAAGATAAAATAAGTAAAATGAGTGAAGGCGAAGTAATACTCCTTGAAAATTTACGGTTTTATAAAGAGGAGACAGCCAATGATAAGGATTTCTCGAAAGATATGGCTTCATTAGGAGATGTTTTCGTGAATGATGCTTTTGGTACTTGCCACAGAGCGCATGCTTCAACTGAGGGGGTTACGCATTATTTGGAATCAGCGGCAGGGTTTCTTGTTCAAAAAGAGATAGAGTATTTCCAGAAGATTTTAACTCAAGCTCAAAGTCCGTTTATTTTTATTTTAGGAGGAGCTAAAGTAGCGGATAAAATACCGGTTATTAAAAATATGCTGGATAAAGCCGATATAATTCTCATTGGCGGAGCTATGGCATATACGTTTATGAAGTCAAAAGGAATTAATATCGGTTCTTCCCGTTTGGAAGAAAATAGCCTGGGGATAGTTGAGGAAATATTTGCCGATGCTAAAGAAAAAGGAGTAGAGATAGTTCTCCCCATTGATCATGTTATTACAGATAATATTGATACAGCTGCTAATGTTAAAATTACCGAAGGAGAATCCATTGATATTGGATGGATGGGAGTTGATATTGGGCCAAAAACAGTTGAATTGTTTTGCGGAAGAATAAAAGAATCTAAAACTATTGTTTGGAACGGGCCGGTAGGTATTTTTGAAAAGGATAAATTCGCGTTAGGTTCCAAATCATTAGCTTTAGCCATTGCTGATTCAGATGCTGTTTCAGTAGTAGGAGGAGGAGATACCGCGGCAGCTGTAGCTAAATTTTTATTATCAGATAAAATGTCACACATTTCTACAGGAGGAGGCGCTTCCTTGGAATATTTAGAAGGTAAAGTTCTTCCAGGGATTGCAGCTTTGAACGACAAATGAAAATTGAGATTATAGAATAAGGGCAAAAAATGGAAGGATAAAGAGATTGTGTATCATTGTCCACTTTATTCTTTTTTAGAAGATTTAAGGGCAGCATGTTGGAGGGTAGTTTATTTGCGAATTTTGGCAATAAAAGTTGTCAAATAAAAGAGGGTATAATCATTTGAAATTATACTTGAAGATTATACCGGGAGTGTAAAATGAGAAAACTTTTTATCGCAGGAAATTGGAAGATGAATAAGACTATTAGCGAAGCCGTGGAATTGGTTAATAGCTTAAAAAGAGAAGTTGTTGATATTGAAAGTGTGGATATTGTTGTTTGCCCGGTCTTCACCGCACTTTCAGAAGTAGCAGATCTTGTTATAGATTCCAATATTGGCCTCGGGGCTCAGAATGTTTATTGGGAAGAGGTAGGGGCATTTACAGGTGAAGTATCTCCTAAGATGTTAAAAGATGCCGGCTGCAAATATGTAATTATTGGCCATTCCGAAAGAAGAAAATATTTTGGTGAAACTAATGAGACAGTTTTAAAAAAAATAAAGGCTGTTCAATCAGCGGGATTAAGTCCAATAGTTTGTGTGGGCGAGACCTTGGATGAACGGGAGCAGAAAAAAACGATAGAAGTTATAGAAAAACAGTTAAAAGACGGTTTAAAAGAGATAAAAGATGATAACCTTGAGGATATAATTATAGCTTATGAACCGGTTTGGGCAATAGGAACCGGTAAAACCGCTACACCTGAACAAGCGGAAGAAATTCATAAATTTATTCGGGGTTGGATTAAAGAAAACTATTCGTCTGATATTTCCGAAGAAATAAGAATCATTTATGGCGGTAGTGTGAAGTCTTCTAATGCTAAAGATTTAATGAGTCAACCAGATATTGATGGAGCTTTAGTCGGAGGAGCATCTTTAGAAAGTCAGCTTTTTGTAGAATTAATAAAAAACTCATTATAATTATTTCCGTTATAACGAAATAAATTTTTTATTGAGTGTTTGTGTTTGGTGTGGTAATCTAATACCATAAATTGTTTTAAAGGAGTTATTAAGTATGTATAATTTAGTTTTAGTTCTTCATGTAATAGTTGTAATTAGTTTAATAGGCCTAATTCTTGTTCAAAGAGGCCGGAGTGGAGGATTGGTCGAAGCTTTAGGCGGGGTAGAATCTATTTTCGGTACAAAGACTAGTGATTTTTTAGTAAAAATAACGATTATTTTATCGATTGGGTTTTTTACTACATCAATTTCATTAGCTTATCTTTCCAGGAAAAAAGGAGAGTCTTTGTTGGAGAATTACGAAAATATACCTGTGGTAGAAGAAAATATTTCTCAAGAAAATCTTGATAAAGCTATTAATGATGAATCTGTAGTCGAAACAGAGTCTCAAGATAATAGCAAGATAGAGGTGGAAGAAAAACAAATGGAAATTATTCCTCAAGAGAAATCTTTTCCCCAAGATGCTCAAAATTAAATCATTTTATTTGAGTTTTTGAAATAATTTTACGAATTTTTTAAAAGATACAATAAGTTAAGCTAATAGTTTATTAAATTTAATTGTTTTTGAGTGTAGAAAACTAAATTGCTTGACACAAATATTTTTTTATGATATCTTTACAATGATGAAGTTTCTTCTAACCTTAAGCTTAATTCTAATACCAATATTTTGTTCTCAGGCCGAAAATATTTTAGATGAAGAGGCTAGAATATATCGTGAGGAAGGGTATAAGTTGCAGCAGTTCGGGGATTTGGACGGAG